>NZ_JBGMEF010000033.1:0-55430 GCF_046365475.1 Anaerococcus kampingae | reverse complement strand
GCTACAACTTTTTGGGGGTACCATAGGGCATCTGCCGCCCCCTTGGGTTCCCCCTAAGTACGAAGATTCAATATTATATAAATATTGTTAACTATGAGATGATAATCCGAAGAATCAAAGTTCATAATATTATTATCTTGGATAATAAACCCAAAATAAGTAGTATACTAATAAAAGAAGGTCTTAGGGAGAATATCCCCCTAATTTAATTTATCAAGGATAAAAAGGAGTGATTTTTTGGGTCCAGTTATTGTTGGCGATTTGATGTTGCTAATTTTTTCAATTTATATTGGTATATTTTTTATATTTTTCCATAGCAAGTTTCCTGATATGACTGTGGGTTTTCATGTGTGGGAAGCTTGTTATTCTAAGGAGACATGGCGATTTGGTAATAAGTTTGCTGGGATTTTAGCTATTTGCCTCGGTGGGATTTTTTATGGAATCATAATTCCTATTTTAATCTATTTAGAAATTGATAGAAATATTCTTTCTATAATTCTAATAATCTCACTTATCTTTTACTTTTTGCTTTTATTTGCTCTTAGCAAATTTATTTTAAGAAAAAAGTTTAATCTTAAGGATAATGATTGATTTTTACTTGCTTTTAATATATAATGTTAATAGCAAAAGGGAGTAGCCCAATTATTTAATCGTCAAGACACGGATTATCCCGGTTAAATAAACCCTTGTGGTGGCAAGACGGAGCTGGTGTATTTGAATTTCAAATTGCCATTGGCTCCGCTTTTTTTATACCTTTGCAATAATATTTAGGAGGAATTATGGACTACAAAGGCAGTATTAATGAAGTAGTTAAAAAACACGGCACTGATCCCAAACGTGGCTTAACTTCATCTGAAGCTTCTGCTAGACTTGAAAAGTACGGCCCAAATATGATTGAGTCGTCTAATAAAAAGTCTATTTGGAAGAAAATTTTTGAACAAATCGCTGATCCTATGGTTTTATTACTTATAGCAGCAGCTATTGTTTCAGCTTTCACAGGTGATGCCATCGAGTGTGCGATTATCATTGCAATCGTTGTAATCAATGCAATTATGTCAATTATCCAAGAGGGTAAGGCTGAGGATTCTGTGGCAGCCCTACAAAAGATGAGTTCGCCTGAGGCAACTGTTATTCGTGATGGCAAAAGAGGCCATGTTAAGGCTGAGGATCTTGTCCCTGGCGATATAGTTGTCCTTGAAACAGGTGATATCATCCCTGCTGATATGAGACTTATTGAGACATCTAACCTTAAGATAGATGAATCTTCTCTAACAGGTGAATCAGTAGCTGTTGAAAAGGATGCATCTTTTACAACTAATGAAGATGTAGGTATTGGCGATAGAGAAAACTACGCTCACTCATCATCTATTGTTACTTATGGACACGGTATCGGCCTTATTACAGGCACAGGATCAAATACAGAAATTGGTAAGATTGCAACAAGTCTGGATGAGGTTGAAGATAAGGATACCCCTCTTCAAAACCAACTTAAAAAACTTTCAAAGGTTCTTGCTATCCTTGTAATCGTGGTATGTATAGCTGTATTTGCTGTAGGCTACCTAAGGGGCGGAGCAGACCTACTTGAAAACTTCATGATAGCAGTATCTCTTGCAGTTGCTGCAATTCCAGAGGGTCTAACAGCTGTTGTTACAATAGTTTTATCAATCGGTATGAATAGAATGGCAGAAAGAAAGGCCATTGTTAAAAACCTACTTTCTGTAGAAACTCTAGGCTCAACCACAGCTATCTGCTCAGATAAAACAGGTACCCTTACTCAAAACGAAATGACCATCACCAAAATCTATACCAATGACAAAGAATACGAGGTAGAAGGTTCTGGTTATAAGCCAGAAGGTGACATCAGAGATGAAGAAAAAGAAGTTGTTGATGGTGATGACCAAATCAAGCTTCTAATGACCATAGCATCTCTATGTAACGATGCTAACTTAATTCGTGATGGCGAAGAATACAAGATTACAGGTGATCCAACCGAAGGTGCAATGCTTACCTTTGCCGAAAAATGGAACATCAACCAAGAAGATCTAAATGAAAAACACCCTAGAATCCAAGAAATACCTTTCGATTCTACTAGAAAAATGATGACAACCTTCCACGAACTTGACGGCAAATACTATGCCATGACCAAGGGTGCTCCAGATGTCATCATGAAAAATTCATCAAAAATTCTAATTGATGGCAATTTAATCGAATTTTCTGATGCAAAGAGAAAAGAGCTTGCTGATGAAAATAACGACCTAGCCAGCCAAGCCCTAAGGGTAATGGCCTATGCCTTCAAACCTTTAGAAAGCCTTGATACAGACCTTACAACAGAAAATATCGAACACGATATGGTATTTGTTGGTCTAACAGGTATGATTGACCCACCAAGACCAGAAGCAAGAGCAGCAGTCGCAGAATGTCACGCATCAGGAATTGATGTAATCATGATTACAGGCGATTACTTCGAAACAGCCCTTGCCATAGCAAAAGACCTAGGTATAGCGGATTCCCGTGACCAAGCCATGCAAGGTTCTGAACTAAACGATAAGACAGATGCTGAAATCAGAGAGATAGTAAAAACAAAGAGAATCTTTGCCAGAGTATCTCCAGAAAATAAAACTCAGCTTGTAAAAGCCCTACAAGAAAATGATGAGATAGTAGCCATGACAGGCGATGGAGTAAACGATGCTCCAGCTATCAAAAACGCTGACATTGGTATATCAATGGGTATAACAGGAACAGACGTAGCCAAGGATGCTTCAGATATGATTCTTGTAGATGATAACTTCGCAACAATTGTAAATGCAGTAGAAGAAGGAAGAGTAATCTTCTCAAACATCAAAAAGTTTGTATCCTTCCTCTTATCATGTAATATCGCAGAAGTCCTAATAGTGTTTATATCAATACTTCTAGGCCTTCCAAGCCCACTTACCCCTATCCAACTTCTATGGCTAAACCTAGTCACAGATGCCTTCCCAGCCCTAGCCCTAGGTGTTGAACCAGCAGAGCCAGGTCTTATGGAAGAACCACCAAGAGATCCAAGACAATCAATAATCTCAGGTGATGTAAAAACCAACCTAATCCTACAATCAATTTATATTACAATAGCAGTTCTAGCTGCTTATATAGTAGGACTAAAATGGATCTTCCCAGATTCTATAGAAGGTGCCCACACAATGGTATTTGCAACCCTAATCACATCAGAGTTATTAAGGGCCTTCTCAGTAAGAAGTACCAAATACACCCTCAAAGAATTAGGTTTTACAACAAACCCTAACCTAATTAAGGCAGTACTTTTATCATTCTCACTACTATTAGTAGTAATGTATGTACCAGTCCTAACAGAACTCTTTGAGATAGTATCCTTCACATGGGAATGGATTCCAGTTCTAATCCTATCCCTAATCCCATTAGTTTTAGGTGAAATAGGAAAAATCGTAAGAAAAAAATAAGATAAATTTTTATACCAGTCAGGCTTGAGCCAGGCTGGTATTTTTATTTCTAAAATTGATTTTTTCTTTACAAGGAAACCTTTTCTTGTTAGAATTATTATAAACATCTAAGGAATTGACATAAATATTTGAAAGGTAACTTCATGAAAATAATCGATGAAATTTTAAAAGACATAAGATATACGGATACCAGAATAGGAAGCGCGTCAACAAGGGATTTTTCAAACGGCAACACCCTACCCCTTTGTGCAATCCCCCATGGGAATAATTATTTGACCCTAATGACCAGAAATGACCCTAGTTTTTTCTTTCATCCTGAAGATGAAAACTTGATCGCCCTTCGCCTAACCCATCAGCCAAGCCCATGGATGGGTGATTTTTCGCATTTTCAAATCTCTCCTATATTTGATAATAAGGAAAATATTTATGACAAGGACAAATCCATCTTTAGGCCAAATTTTCTAGAAATTTCTTACAAAAATGGTTCAAGGCTTAGAGCATCTATGGATACTTCTTCCGAGATAATTAATTTTGATAGGGTTTCTTCTTTTAAAATCTTTGCAGATGGCCTTACCCTCGATAAGTCTTCAGATTTTATAGAAGGCTATGTAATAAACTATGCAGGTTGTGAAGATGAAAATTTAAAAATGTACATAAAGATTGGCCTTGATGTAGATTTTGATTTTAAAAAAGAAGGAGACATCTACTATGTAAAGCCAAGTAGAGATAGGTTTTCAATAATTTTTGCAACTTCCTTTATTTCAGCAGACCAAGCTAAATTAAATTACAAGCGATCTCCAAAAGACCTTGAAGAATTCTTAAAAAAATCAAAAAAGACCTGGGATAAGTATTTTGATAAATTTAGCCTAGTCCATGATGATTATAAGGATGGGTTCTCAAAATTTACCCCTTATAAAAAAATAGACCAAGTGAAATTTTTCTACCACGCAGTTTACAGGGCCTTTCTCTTTCCTATGAAATTTTATGAGAAAGACGAAAAATCAAATCCAATCTATTATGACACCAAGTCAAAATCTGTAAAAGCTGGCAAATTTTATACAAATATCGGTTTTTGGGATGGGCAAAAGACCCTCTTCCCCCTTCTAAGTCTAGTTGCCATAGATGATTTGGAGGAAATCCTTGAAGGAATTTTAAATTTCTATAGGGATACAGGATTTTTGCCAAAGTGGCTATCACCAGATGAAAGAGGCCTCATGCCAGGGACTTTAGTTGATAATGTGATTGCAGATTGCCTAACAAAGGGCATAGGAAGTCATATGAAGGAAGATTTCCTAAGGGCCATGATTGATACTGCAGAAAAAGAATCAGATAATGACAAATACGGTCGTTATAAGGCCAAAACCTACAGGAAATATGGATATGTTCCTGCAATTTTTCATGAATCTGTAAACCAGAGCCTTGATAATTCTCTTGCAGATTATTCTATAGGAAGGGTAGCTGAACTTTGCGGAAAAATCGACCTAGCAGATAAGTATTACAAATATTCTAGAAATTGGGAAAGGCTCTTTGATCCTGAGAGTAAATTTTTAAGGGCCAAGGATGAAGATGGAAATTTCCTAAAAGACTTTGACCCCCTTGCCTGGGGCTCCCCTTATACAGAAGGCTCTGCCTACCAAAATTCCTACAACACCTACCATGATTTTCCAAGGCTCATAGAGCTTTTTGGTTCAAAAAAGGCTTTTGAAAAAAGACTAGATGAAATAGCAAATGCTGATTCAATCTACCATGTAGGCTCCTACGGTTATGACATCCACGAGATGGTTGAGATGCATGATGCCCACCTTGGTCAAATTGCTATCTCCAACCAACCATCCTTCCACTTGCCTTATCTTTATAATCTTATCGGAAAATATCATAAGACAGAGCTCATAGTTAAGACAATCATGAGGAATTATTTTTCCTATAGCTTTGATGGCTTCCCAGGAGATGAGGACAACGGGTCAATGGCAGCTTGGTACATCCTCTCAGCCATGGGCATCTACCCACTTTGTCCAGGATCTGGGACTTATCAAATTGGAATAGGATTTTTTGATAAGATGAAGGTCAAACTCTCTAATGGAAATATCTTAGAGATTGAAACTAAGGAAAATTATCCCCACAAAAATTTCCTAGAAAATCTTAATATCGACGGCAAGCCATTCAAATCCAAAGAAATAAGCCACCAAGATTTAATAAAAGTAAAGAAGATTAGCTTCAGACTAAATCTCTTACCAAGCGAGGAAGCTTATGAAAACTAAACACTTTACAGAAAAAATCGATGCCAACAGGAGACTTTATAAATTAAATAAAAATTGGCGCCATGCCCTTGGAGAAGCTCCAGGCTTTTACAAGCCTGACTTTGATGATTCAAGCTGGGAGATCGTAGATATCCCCCACGACTATTCGATTAATAGGAATTATTCAAGGGCAGGTGAGGCCCAATCTGCCTACAAATTAGCTGGCATCGGCCTTTATAGGAAGTCATTTTATATAGGGGATAAAAAACAAGTCCTAATCGCCTTTGATGGTATCTACTGCGACTGTGACATTTACCTAAACGGGAAATTTCTTGCCAGCCACCATCACGGCTATGCACCATTTATGATTGACCTTACTGATTTTCTCTATTACGATAGGGAAAATATCTTGGCTATAAGGGTTGATAATCCAATCCCCACCAGTCGCTGGTATTCAGGTTCTGGCATCTTTAGAGATGTGGACCTAATCCTTGCAGATGACATTTACTTTAAAGAAATAAAAATAAATGACATTGGTCTTGAGGAAAATAAGGCTGATGTCACTTTAAAAATCAAGGCCAATCTAGAAAATAAAGGCAAAAACCAAGAAAAAATAAGGATAAGCCACAAGATCCTTTACGATAATAAGATCATCAAAACTTTTAAGTCAGAGAATTTTACAATAAATCCTACAGACGATTTGAATATAGAAAGCAAGATCCAAATAAAATACCCTAAAATTTGGCAGCCAGACTCCCCACATCTTTATAAAATTCAATCGACTATAGAAAAAAATGGACAAGTCCTTGATATAGTCACAAACGACTACGGCTTTAGGTATTTCTCCGCATCTAGCCAAAGCGGCCTTAAATTAAATGGCAAAGCTATCAAGCTTAAGGCAGTCTGCCTCCACCACGACCAAGGATCCTTAGGTGCAGCCGACCACTATAGGGCGATTTTAAGACAGGTCCTCATAATGAAAGATATGGGAGCAAATGCCATAAGGGTTACCCACAATCCTGCCTCATCAAAGCTAATCGATATAGCCAACAAATACGGCATCCTCCTCATCGAAGAAATCTTTGATGGGTGGATAATGGATAAAAACAACGACTACAATGATTATTCGAGGTTTTTTGATAAAAAAATAGGCCCAAGCCATCTTTTAAATTCTAAAGAAGAAATGACCCGGGCTGAATATGACCTAAAGGAAACTCTAAGGAGAGACTACAATTCACCAGCCATCATCGCCTATTCTCTGGGCAATGAACTCATGTGCGGGACCAACCAAAGCAAGAGAAAAGACTATCCAAAAATAACCAAAAATCTTCTTGACCGGGCAAGGGAGATTGACCAGAAAAGATATCTTACAATAGGTGATAACTCCCTAAGAGATGGCTATGACCCAATCCTTCTTGAAATCGAAGAAGAAATCACTAAGAACAAGGGTCTTGTAGGCCTAAATTATTGTTATGGCGAAAAATATGACCAAATCCACAAAGATTATCCACATTGGATCCTTTGGCAATCTGAATCAGCCTCATCCATCAACTCCAGGGCCAGCTACGATAGACTTGGAGGAGATTTGAGGGATGATTTCAGACTAACATCCTTTGATGATTCAAAGGTCGCTTGGGGAAATCTAGCATCAGAGGCTTGGTATGATGTCATAAATCGTGATTTCATAATGGGCGAGGCCATTTGGACAGGCTTTGACTACCTAGGAGAACCCACTCCTTATAATGCTATAGCAAGAGGATATCCTTATGGGGAAAAAGCCCCAAGGTCTTCATTCTTTGGCATAGTCGATACAGCCGGCTTTGCCAAGGATTCCTATTATTTTTATAGGGCCCAGTGGAATGATAAGGATACAACCACCCACCTTCTGCCTTCTTGGAATGACAAAGAACTTGGATCTTTTACAGAAAATGTACCTCTTACTGTCTATACCAACGCCTGGGCTGTAGAGCTAATCTTTACAGACTCCAAAGGCAATAGACAATCTCTCGGCAAAAAATACATGGAGGAAGTAAAAACTCCTGCAGGTTTTACCTACAAAAAACTAAAAGGAGAAAGTGGTCACAAGGCCCTCTACATGACTTGGCACCTACCTTATGAAAAGGGAAAAATCGAGGCAATCTCCTATGACAAGAATGGTAAAATAATAGAAAATACATTGGGCAGGTCAAAAGTATGGACACCAGGAGATAAAACTTTCATAAAGCTAGAATCCTTTTATCCTTATTTTTCTGATGGCTGTAAAAAAATAAATTATATAGCAATCGACCTTGTCGATAAAAATAGCCAAATAAAAACAGATGCAAGGGATGAAATATTTGTAGAAGTCTCTAAAAACGCAAGAATTCTCGCCCTAGACTCAGGTTTTCAAACAGACCATGAGCCCTTTAAAACAAAGCACAAAAAAGCCTACGGTGGAAGGCTACTTGCCATAATAGAGGCAATAGGTGCCGGTCCTGTCGTAGTCAAGGCTTATGGGGCAAATATACAAAAAACTCAAATAGAAATAGAATCAAGAGGAGAATTTAAAAAAGACCAAAGCGTAGAATATGAGAAGTATCTTCTTGCACTTGATAAGGAAAATTATCCAGAAATATTCACCAAAGATGCTAAAACTTGGGAGCTAATAGAAATCAATAAAGACGATGATTTTGCAAGCTATGAGAGCTTTGATGAAAATATTCCTATAAATCTTTATATAAAGAATCTAAAAAAAGACTCTAGGCTTATGGCCTATGAAATGGGAATTTTTGAAGGAGAAGACCCAGTCCTTCCCAAATCTCTACCTCTAATAGATGATGAGGGGAAAATTATCTACCATGGCAAGAATATAGAATATGATAATTTTGATGAAGATGATTTTATAAAAAATGACTCCTACCTAATTAAATCAAGTCTTGACCTTTGTGGAAAAACCTATCATGGAAAGGTAAAAATCAACAAGCTAGTAGAAAAATACAGGCTAGATGCCTATATAGAAGACTTTGCCTTAAGGCAAGCAAAAAACGAAAGCGAAGCCTTCTTCGCCTTTGACACCCAGCAGGTCTTTAGCCAAATAGAAATAATTTCAACGGATTCCTTAGAAGATATAAGCTTTCTAATCGGAGAAAGCGAGGATGAAGATAGTTTTAAAGTCATCAGACCAGAAAAAACTATAAAAGAAGCATGCAAAACCACCTATGATTTTGGAATCTTTTCCGCAACCTTCATAAAAATCAAGGGAAGTCTTGAAAACATCAATAAAATCCGCCTAAGGTCCCTAAGAATCAAGCTATAAAAAATCTCCATGACCAGAGATTTATAGGTCATAGAGATTTTAATAAATATTAAAGGGCAAAGATTACCCCGCACAAGGCTCCAGCTCCTATGATCCATAGGGGATGGAGTTTTTTGAATTTAAACATGATTCCTAAAAATATAGCAAAAAGGGCTATTGGTAGGGGCCTAATAAGGTCTGTTATATTTCCGCTTTGCCTAAATAAGTCTAGGTCAAATAATGTTATGACAAGGACTGATGCCATAGCACCAAGTATTAGGCCAGCTGTAGCTGGTCTTAGGGTAGAAAAGGCATCTGCCACTAGCTTTGAATTTTTGAATTTACTCATCATCCTTGCAATTATTAAAATTATAATGATAGGTCCTGCAATTAAGGAAAGGGTTGCTAAAATTCCACCAAGAGGACCGTAGGCCTTGTTGCCAGCATAGGTTGCCATATTTATTCCGATGGCCCCTGGTGTAGATTCTGAAACTGCAATCATATCCAAAAGCTCTTCGCTTGTAAAATATCCGTACTTCTCTCCCATATCTTGAAGGAAGGGAATTGTCGCCATTCCCCCACCTACTGCAAAAAGTCCTGTCTTAAAAAATTCCCACATTAGTCTAAGCATTTTTCACCCTCCCAAGTCCTATACCAAGGCCTGCTACGATTACTACAATAAGAATTGGCGATAGGTCAAAGACCCCAATAGCCAAAAAGGTAAGGATAAAAATCAAAAATTTCATACTTGTATTGGCATTTTTCTTCACCATATTAATCACCGAATACAAAACAAGGGCAGATACGGCTATGCGGATGCCGGAAAAGGCGTGCTGAATCCACACAATATGGGAAAAATTCTTAAGAAAACCTGCTATAAGTGTAATTATAATGACAGATGGGCTAATAAAGCCAAGACTTGCCACAAGGCCTCCCATGTCCCCTGCCATCTTGTATCCGCAAAAAGTGGATGTATTTATAGCAATAATCCCAGGTGTCGATTGGCCGATGGCATAATAATCAAGGATTTCCTCGCTGGTGGCCCAGGATTTCTTATCAACCAATTCCTTTTCAAGCAAGGGCAGCATAGCATAGCCCCCACCAAAGGTAAAAAGGCCAATTTTAAAAAAAGTTATATATAAGTCTAAAAGTATGTTCATAACTAATTTCCTTTCGATTTATTCAAAAATCATCTTGCTTTGATTATATAACAAGCCGATAATTTCTCAAGATTGACCACTATCCTAGGTTTTTAATTTATTTTGTAATATTTAACCCCTAAATGTAGGGTATTTATTAGCATTTGTAAACTATTTGTAAATATTTTGTAATTCTTTTGTTGACATTTCCATAAATATGGTATAGAATATAAACTATCGTTAAGAAATTAGGAGATAATATGAAGAATTTTAAATACATAATAGCAGGAGCAATATTTTTTGCAAGCCTGACAAAACCAGCCTTTGCTGCAGAAGATGTAACAGCTACAAAGGCAGAAACAGTAGTTTATTATGACCAAACTAGCCTTGACATAGAAGAAATTAAAGAATCTAGCGAAAAAGGCCAAGAAAACTTAGAACAAACCATCATCAAACCTACCCTTTATAAGGAAGCAAACGAAGTTGATGTAAAGGAAGAAAAAAAAGAAGAAGATCACCCTGATAGGATAGAAATCACTGGTACAAGCAAGAATGCAACAGGTAATGAAGATGAACCAGGCAGAGTTGCTTGGAGAGGCTACAGACAAGGTATTATTTCAAATTTTGATATCCGTACCGAAAACCCTGACCATATTGACGGAGCCTACATTGACCGTTTCCTAGAAAAGAGAGGGCACTATTCAGCTCTTAAGGGATATGGTGATACAATCATGAAATATTCTCAAAAATACGGCATCAACGTTGGAATATTCATGGGACAAATCGCTAAGGAAACAACTTTCGGCAAAAATCCTGCAGGCGGAAAATACAATTTCGGATCTATCCGTTATTACAAGGGCGGCTATGGTTCTGAATATGGCTATGCTTACGCTGGCAGATCTAAATGGATCAACCCACCAACAGTTGAAGCAGGGGTTGAGGTCCTTTTTAAACTAATGCGTGAAGGCTATGCAAACAAGGGCTACACATCTTATAAGTCCTTTATCAATAGATATTCACCAGCCTTTGAAAATAACCACAGATCATTTGAACAATTAGCTGTCGGCACAATGAATGCCCTAGCTATCCCATATTAAAAATTGCAGTCTAAGCGAAAGTTTAGGCTGTTTTTAATTGCCTTTATTATAAAAATCCTATAAAATATATATAAGCAGCAAATCACCCACAAAATAGAAAGGACCTTAATGAAAAAACTAATATTTGACGTAGATGGAACAATACTTGATTCAATGCACATATGGATTAAGCCACAAAACGAACTTTTTTCCAAATATGGCTTTAAGCTTGAGGATTTATCAAAAGAAGAAAAGGGCAAAATCGAAGCCCTATCCTTTGAGGCTATGTGCGTCTATATAGCCGATGAAATAGCCAAAGATATGACAGCCCAAGAAGTCATGGACCACTTTGATGACATAATTACAGATGGTTATAAAAATACCCTTATGCCAAAAAAAGGAGCAAAAGAAATTCTCAAAAAACTTAAGGATGCTGGATTTTCAATGTCAGTAGCATCTTCTACTCCCTATCCTTACTTAGAAATGGCCCTAAAAAGGCTAGAAATCTTTGATTATTTCGACTTTTTCGCCACACCTGACCTCTTGGATATGAAAAAATCAGACCCAGACTATTGGCACTATATAATCAAAAAACACGGAGCACAGGCGTCAGACTGCATACTCTTTGACGATGCCCTCTATGCTATAAAGGCTGCAGGCAAGGAAGGAATAAAGACAGTAGGCCTTAAGGACTTCCCATGGAATGAAAATGAATGGGAAGACATAAAAAAAGAAGCCGACCTAGTAATGGATACAATAGTAGAAATAAATATAGAAAATCTAAAATAAGTAACAAAGACCGACTATTTTTAGCCGGTCTTTTGCATATCTCATTTTATTTCTTTTTATTAACAATTACAGATACCCCATCTGGCACGAAGGCTATACGGGAATCTTCTCCCTTGATTTCTTTAGCTCTTGCTAGGGCTTGGTCTAAGTTTTCTGCATATTCCATATGCATATTCTCAATTAGTTCTTTGTTTGATGGGTCAGTTACAAATATTACCTTGTGGCGAACTAGGATTCTTGCAAGGATTTGGATTTCCCATTGGTCTGCTATGGTTTCTTCCATTGGAATTTGTAGAACCCTGTCTTCTACTTCCTTAGGGCTTTTGGCATCTCTAAAGGTCTCATAGAAGCTTTGACCACCGTGGCCGTCATTACATCTGGATATTTCAATTATAACCCCGTCATCAGCTGCAGCTGCTTCTGCTGCTGTCATTGATTTGACTGATTGGTAGACATTTTGATCAAGCGGATAACCACCATTTGTTGTAATGGCAATATCTGCATTTACTCCTTCAACAGTAGAAAGTTTCCTTACAAATTCACAACCTGTAGCGTGGGCTGTCACCTTATCTCCTGCAAAGGCATTTATTATCTTCTTATCGGCATCTATTACAACGTTTAATATAAAGGCAAGGCCTGCCTTATTGGCTGCATATTCCATATCCTTGTGGATTGGATTTTCCTTAAGGATACCTGTTCTTGAATAATCACTTGCAATAAATTTAGAGCAGTGGTTGGCAAATACAGTCTTTTGGCTAGCAACACCAGGAAGTATTGACTTTCTTCCTCCAGAGAAACCTGCAAAGAAATGTGGCTCGATAAAGCCTTCTGAAATAAGCAAATCACAATCAACAGCAATTTTATTAATAAGTAATTTTCCGCCAGATGGCAAGGTTCCAAGGTCAACCATATCCTCATCTTTTGATGAGATGTGGTTTACGATTTTTTCATTTTCAACAATTTCCTTGCCAAATTTAGAGATCATCTCTTCCTTAGTAGTTGGCCTATGGAAGCCTGTAGCTATAAGGATTGTAATATCAGCATCTGGATTTCCCTTTCTAATTTCTTCAAGCAAAATCGGAAGGGTAATAGCTGATGGTACTGGCCTTGTGTGGTCAGATGTTATAAGGGTAATCCTCTTCTTGCCCTTGGCTAAATCTCTTAGCCTTTCTGAATCAATTGGGTTTTCTAGGGCATCTTTTACCAAATCTTCCTGGCTTTTGGCAGCCTTATATGTATGAGCAGCACTTTCAAGGACAAAAACCTTATCATCTACTTCTTTTTCTATAAATTCTTTGCCATAAGGCAATCTAATACTTCTCACTTAGTCCTCCTTGTAATTATGTATACTATTATAATATTACAAAAACCCAATTCTGTAAACCTTTTCTTTCTAAAGGGACCTTACATATTTATCAAATATAAACTAATTATTTCTTTAAAATTCATTGATTAATAATATAATATTACCATCTCCTACAAAGGAGTTGATAATCATGGAGATAGCACTATTCTTATTGGAAAATTTATTTTTTCCCTTGTTAGTAGCGATCATTTTCAAATATATTGAAAAATATATAGAAAATAAAAGTAATAACAAGTAGAAAAAAGGCAGTAGCTGGGAACTACTGCCTTTTTTATTTGTTGATTCTCATGGAGAATCGCACTATTCTCTTTATTCCTTGAGCATGTCAAGGGCTTTATAAGAGGTCGCTCTCTTACCATAATTATATTATTAGTTATTATTTTTGCAAGTCTTATCTCACTTATACAAATATTTCTTAAGCTTCCTATAAATAAGGCTTGTCGCCAAAAGGCCCTTAACAATAGAGGTAGCACTCATAGCAATCCACACTCCGTAGACCCCTACCAGAGGCATAAGAACAATTGCTATAGGGACCCTAAAGATATTTGAAAGGACCCCAAGGGCCGCCGGAGTCTTGGTATCACTCATTCCATTAAAACATCCTGCCAGGCCAATTTCTACAGACATGAAGACTTGGGAAAGACCTAGAATAAATAAATAAGCAGCACCAAGCTTAATTGCCTCCCCATCTCCAGGTGTAAAAATACTGAAAAGTTTAAACCTAAAAATAATTAGGACAAGACTTGCCACAAAGCCGATAAAGGCCACAAGTTTGAAGGATTCTTTTATAGAGTCTCTCACTCTCTCCTTATTTTCCGCCCCATAATTTTGTGCCACAAGGGCCTGGATTCCAACCTGGATACCCTCGGTTGTATTCCATGAAATAGACTCAAGCTGAGCTCCGATTGAAGCAACAGCAACAGGTTTTGGTCCAAAAGATGACATAAACCTATTAAGAACCATAGAAATAGTCGCATGGAAGGCTGAAAGTGTAGCCGCAGGAAGTCCCAGCTTAAAAATCTCAAGCTGCCAATTTTCCCTATAATCAATCTCCTTAAGGGCTGACTTGATTATCCCATCCTTAGAAAAGACAACAATTAAATAAATAGCAACCACCACAAACTGGCTAAAAACCGTGGCAATTGCAGCACCCTTAGCCCCAAGTCCAGGAATTGGGCCAAAGCCAAAGATAAGAACAGGGTCAAGAATAATATTAATCACAAGACCAACAGCATTAATCACAAAAGGAGTAAAGGAATCCCCCAAGGATGTGAAAGACTGGGTAAGCATGGGTCCAATGAAAAATAAAATCATACCAAGAGCCACCACAAAGAAATAATCCTTAGCACAGGCCTCTGCTACATCTCCCAGCTTATAAAACTCAATAAAAACATTCTTTACAAGCAAGCAAAAAGTTGTAAAAACAAGACCCATAATAAGAGCCTGGATAAAGCCGTTATTAATAATCCTAATCGTCTCATCTTCCCTATCAGACCCATAGGCCTGGGAAGCATAAACTCCCATCCCTACCTTAGGAATAAGGACAATAGAATTGCCAATCCAAAAAATAAAGCCTGCAATCCCAACACCTGCCACAGCATCAGTACCAAGCCTAGCAATCCAAATCGTATCTACAAAACCATAGGCAATCTGAATAAAGGCAGTAAGGGCAAGCGGCAAGGACAGGCGAAGGAGGGTAGGCCTAATCTCCCCTGTCAATAAATTTACTTTCCTATTCATAAGTCAACCTTTCTATATATCTAATCTAATTTTATTATCATACTAATAAAAAAGGCAATTGTCATATTTTTTCTAAGATGTATATTGTAGATATGACAAATAGAGAAAAAATGCAAGCAGGCGACCTTTATAAGGTAGATGAAGATCTCCAAATTTCCCTATCAGCCTGCTGGGAAAAATTATTAAAATTCAATAAGTCAAAATCCTACCAAGAAATGCAGGCCAATCTTAAAGTTATCCTAGGAAAAATCGGTGAAGGCTCGCAAATCCTCCCACCCTTCAGATGCAATTATGGAAATCACATCGAAATAGGCCAAAACTCCTTCATAAACTTCGGAGTAGCCATGATAGATGTAGGCAAAATAATAATAGGAAATCACGTCCTAATAGGACCAAACACCGGCATCTACACAGCCATCCACCCCACAGATCCAGAAATTAGGGCTAAGGGTATCCAAAAGGCAAGGCCAATAATAATAGAAGATAAGGCCTGGATAGGAGGATCTGTAACACTCCTTCCTGGAGTAAAAATCGGTTATGGAGCAATAGTAGGGGCAGGGTCTGTAGTCATAAAAGATGTACCATCCATGACCATAGTCGCAGGCAACCCTGCAAGGGTAATCAGGGAAATCAACGAAGAAGACAAGAAATATTGGCATGGAAAGTATGAGGAGTATTTGAGATATATTGGGGAGTGATTTAGAAGCCCCAATATAAAAAGTAAACAATAATCTTGAAATTTAAATCTCTAAATTATTATTTACTTTTATGATTATTTACACAACAGATAACATATTGTATAACCTGAGACATCTTATATCTTCTTTGTTTACCTTAAGGCTACTTTCAAATTCTTTGCTGTATTTAATCTCTTCTTTTGAGATTAACATTTTTGAAGCACAAGGCATCATAGGCCTAGTAGAAAACCCTGACCACAATGACCACTTTGTTTCACTATCAAGAAATGATGCCGGTATCTGTATTATAGCTTTTTCCATTGGGGTATCCCTATTTGTTAAAATAATATTCGATTTAGCATCAAAGTGTTCAATGTAGCCCGAATAGGTGTTCTCGCAAACTTGATAGGTTTCGCTATCGCTGTAGTTCATATACATGCTAACCCTATAGTTATTATCTTCTACTTTCGAATTTATATTCACCCTGGATCTAATTATTTTATTATTTCTTCCATCATAACTATAAGTATAGAGGCGAGTCAAATTTCTAAAAAATGCTGGTAGTTCTTTTTTCTTATCTTCTAATATGTATTCGTCTTTATAAAATAGTAACTTTTCAACATTAATTTCAAATACATCTGCTATAGCATACAGGCTTTCAACATCTATCTGTATCTGTCCAGTTTCATATTTGGATATTGTAGATTTAGACTTATATACCTTCTTTGATAGGTCTTCTAGGGTCATATTTTTTATTTTTCTGTACATTCTTATCTTAGCACCCACTTCTTTATTAATATCTGTTTTCATTTTTACCTCTTTTCTTATAAATCAACTTTTTGTGGGAAAACATTTTTAAATTTTTATATTAATAACATTCTATCCTAATATCATCATTTTTTCCACTCATACGATACTTTTTCTAAAATAAGTTTCTTCATAAGAAAATATTAAGGTTTTGACTATTGAAAATTTACTTGATATACTTTTAATCAATAGAAAAACGTTAACATGTAGAAAGGATTGATTATGTACAATTTTAACGAAATAATTGATAGAGCAAACACAAACGCCATGAAATTAGAAGGATATAAATCTTATATTTTTGGAGCCGATGACAGTTTTGAGTTACCATTTAAAGACAACGAATTTATTCACATGTGGGTAGCAGATATGGAATGGGCTATAGCTCCAGAGATAATAGAGGCTATAAAAGAAAGAGCTGATAAGAAAATACTTGGTTATACTGCCAATATTGATAACACCTTATTTAATGCCGTAAGTAATTGGTGTAAGAATAGATATGATTGGGATATTAATAGAGAAGAATTCGTAACTAGTGATGGTGTAGTAACAGCCATAGAAAGGATAATCGAATACGCCGTACCAGAAGATAAAAAAGTTCTATTTAACACACCTGCATATGGGCAGTTTGCTCTTGCTAGCGAAAGAGTTGGAAGAGAGTATATCACAAGCAAATTAATACACAACAACGATGGCACTTATGATATAGACTTTGAAGATCTTGATGAAAAAATGGGAAGAGATGATGTTGAATTATTTATCCTATGCTCTCCTCATAATCCAACAGGTAGGATTTGGACAAAGGAAGAGCTAGAGAAGCTTGCAAAACTTATCAAAAAACATAATATTTGGGTCATATCCGATGAAATCCACTGTGATATAAGAAGGGCTGATGCACCAAAACACGTACCATTCGCAAAAATACTTAAAGATTATGATAAAATGACAACTTGTATGGCTACATCAAAAACATTTAATTTAGCTGGGCTTCAACAATCAGCAATCTTTATAAGAAATAAAGAAGTAAGAGATATATGGAACTATAAATATATGAATCTACTAAATCCATTGAGTAACGCAGGAACAATTGCAGCTTACACTAAAGGTGAAGCATGGCTTGATGAAATGACAGCTTATCTAGATGACAACTTTAAATTTATGGAAGAATTTATCGAGAAAAACTTAAATAAGACTGTAGTTACTAAATCAGATACAACCTACCTAGGTTGGGTAGACTTCAGGAATTATTTTGAAGATGATGAAGATGTTGAGCTATTCTTCGCTAAAATAGCAGGCGTCCTAATCGAAGCTGATAAATCCTTCGTAGAACATGCAAAGGGAATGGTAAGACTAAACCTAGCTTGTCCTAGATCATATCTAAAAGAAGGTCTTGAGAGAATGGCAGATGCACTTAATAATAAGCACAATGAAAAATTTACCGATAAAAGATAGAGAAAAGTCAACTTAATTATTATTTAGATAGTGGAGGTAGAAATATGGCTTTAGAAAACAAAACAATAATTGACTCAGTTGTAGAAGAAAAAGAATTTCTAGTTAATACAAGAAGACATCTACATGAAAATCCTGAACTATCTGGAGAAGAATTTGAAACTAGCAAGTTCTTGAAAAATGAATGTCAAAAATTAGGTCTTGATATACACAATGTAGACGGAACAGGATTTTATGCAATACTTGATACAGGAAGAGAAGGAAAAACCATAGGATTAAGAGCTGATATAGACGCTCTTCCTGTTAAAGAAAATAATCTAAACTTAAAAAATAATAGGGTGTGTAAATCTAAAGTAGATGGTGTATTCCACGCTTGTGGACATGATGGTCATATGGCTATTAGCCTAGCTACAGCAAGAATTCTAACTAAGCATAAAGATAAGCTTAATGGAAAAATCATCTTTATATTTGAAGAAGGTGAAGAAACAGGGGTAGGCATAGATAAAATGATTAAAGCCCTTGAAAAAGAAAAAATTGATGCCTTCTATAGTAACCATCTAGTTTCTTTTCTTGATACAGGAAAAATTTATATAGGAGATGGTCCAGTAATGGCTGGTTGTGCTTTGGTTGATTTCACAATTAAAGGTAAGGGCGGTCATGGATCCAGGCCTGACCTATCCATAAGCCCAATATTTGCTGCAGCAAATGTTCTAACCGGCCTAGCATCAGCTTGGGCTAATAGAGTCGATGTTACAAAAACTGTTACTTTAGGACTAGGCTCTATAAATGGCGGTAGCGCAGCAAACGTTATACCTGATACTGTAAATATAACAGGTACACTAAGATATTTTGATCTTGAAGAGGGAAATAAAGCGGTTGGAATATTAAAGAAAGTCGGAAGACTAACAACCGAAGCGCACGATTGTGAGTTTATAGCAAATAAAATAAACGTAGTAGCTTCACCTGTAATAAATGATTTAGCCTTAGCAAAACTTGCCAGAAAATCAATTTCAAGTGTTCTAGGAGATAACTATCTAGCATACGATTCAAACTGGTTTGCGTCAGAATCATTCTCAAAGTATGGAAGCTTAGCCCCAAGCTTGTTCGCCCTTGTAGGGACTAAAAACGATATTATAGGTTCAGGTGCCGAACACCATAACGAATACTTTGATCTAGATGAGGAAAGCTTGTATTATGCTACCTGTTCGATGGTTAAATTTACATCAGAATATTTGAATAATAACTAGGAGAAATTATGCAAAAGAAAAAAAGAAGTTTTAAATTACCACATATACTTTATATAGTATTGGGTCTTTTGGTTGTGATGAGCTTGTTGACATATATTATACCAGCAGGTCAATTTGGAGTTGATTCTAATGGTAACATAAATGCTAACGAATTTAATTATCTTGGTAAGCAAACACCAGTAAGTCTAGTAGATCTGTTTTATATGATTGCCGGAGGACTTGCAGCAGCTTCAGGTACTATTTGGATTGTATTAATATCTGGAGCTAATATGGAAGTTGTTCTAGATACAAAAGCGATTGATAACGTTCTAAACTATGCAACAGTTAAACTTAAAAACAAATCATCAACTGTATTAGTTCCTATCCTATACTTTCTAATACTTACAATTGCTGCTTTTGCATCTACAGATGCACTAATAGCGGTTGTTCCTATAGGAGTATTGTTTGCTAAAAAGCTTAGGTTAGACCCTATGGCAGCCCTTGCTGTATCATTCTTCCCATCTGTAATAGGCTTTGGTCTTGGAATAACTATAAGGGTAATACCAATTCAAGGCTTGTTCGGAATAGCTCCTCTATCTGGATTTGGCGTAAGAGTTCTTATTCTGTATGGATTCGGACTTATTGGTTACTTATTCTCTTCATCATATATAAAGAAAATTCAAAAAGATTCATCACTTTCTATAATGAGTGATACAAACTGGCAAACAGAGTTTGTATTACATGATGAAGATGATAGTGAACATCATATTACTCCAGTTAGGTCATTTATTGTACTTGGCATACTACTAGCTCAATATTTACTATTAGTTGTTTATCTATTCGTTTCTGCTGATAGACCTATAGAATTTATGACAGCTTATTTCTTAGTCTTTTCATTTATTCTCGGAAAAGCTGGTGGATTGACTTTTGACGAAATAGCTGTAAGTATAACAAAGGGAATCTCCAACATGGCTCTTGTCGGCTTTATTATAGGCCTTGCATCAACTATGCAAGCTGTAATGGTTAATGGAAATATAATGGACACTATAGTTTATGGAATTACAAGACCATTAATGGAACTAAATAAATCTTTATCAGCTGTTGGAATAACAGCAGTAATAACCATTATAAACCCATTAATACCTTCTGCTATGGCAAAGGGTGCTGCTCTTGTTCCAATTGTTTCTCCACTAGCAAACGCTCTTGGTATTGATCAACAAATCGCTTGTCAAGCTTTCTTATTTGGCGATAGCTTTACTAATATGATTTCACCTGCTTTAGGTTGGACTATGGGAGCATTAGCAATTGCTGGGGTTCCATATAACAAATGGGTGAAATGGGTGATTAAGCCGCTAATTTGTTTAGTACTCGCTGCATTTGTAGTTATTTATTTATTAAATACAATTGGATGGACAGGATTATAATAAAATATAAACTTATAGTCAACACTGGAGATGATGTTTAATTAAATAAAAATCGTGTAGTTATTATTCGGTAAATAATTTTAACTACACGATTTTTTTAAATAGATTCATATCAAGTGAAGCTGCAACCTATAACAAAACTTGAATGACCACCTATCTTAGGTTAAACTTATAATTGTAAATTAAGGAGTCTTTATGAGTACTAAAAATTCGGACCTTTATCCCAATTTAGGTCTTTCTGATATTATTAAAATTTTAGGTGACAAAGACCGTAAACGTTTGGCTTTGGAGGATTTTTCTTCTTGTGGAGTGGAGACCCTCTCTAATCTTTCTTATAAGTCTGATGGAAACATGTACCATGATTTTGATATTTATTATGATAATTCCAACTACGAGCCACTTCCGACAATTATTATCGTCCACGGTGGTGGGCTTATTTATGGTAAGAAAGAAGTTAATAAAAATTTAGGGATTTCTTTTGCTCAAAAGGATTTTAATGTGGTTAATATCAACTATAGGCTCCTTCCAGATGTGACTTTTGCTGACCAGATAAAAGACGTGGTGGATGCTTTTTCTTATATTTATGAAAATTCTTCTAGACTTAAGCTAGGTAAAGAAAAGATTTTTATTTTGTCGGATTCGGCTGGTTCTCTTTTATCACTAGCAGCTTTCGCTCTTATGAAAGATAAGAAGTTTAGTGAAATTTTTGAAATTTCTGCTAATGCCCTTCCTATTTCTGCCATAGCCTTCATTTCACCGATGACTGGTCTTGTGAAGTCGGGCTCTCTTTCGCTTATTAATGAACCTGCAAGGCGAAATCTATCCAAAAATCAAATTCCTTTTTTAGATAATATCCTGCTGGCTTTAGAAAATACGACTCTTCCTCCTTCTATAATTATTACTAGCGAGAAAGATTTTATTAGAAATCAGGCTCTTTCTCTCAAAAATCTTCTGGATTCAAAAAATATCAAGAACAAATTTTTAGATTTTAAGAAAAATCCCTCATATCAATTAGGCCACGGTTTTGCTATTTCTCATCCTCAGCTCGCTGAGAGTAAGCTTGTCCTTGATGAGATTGGTGAATTTTTCAATAACATTTAAGAGGCTTAGGTCTCTTTTTTATTTACTTTTATGTAAAATGGAGTTTTTCAAGCAATTCCTACCACTTATAATAATTTCATCACTTATTTTCACTATCTTAGCCATGATTGGAATAAGAAGAAAAGATAACAGCAAGTACTTCGGTATAGGTGAGGAATCAACAGAGCATAACTCACTTAAGGAATATTTCTCAATTCTCAAGGGCAATAAACCACTAAAAATCCTTGCCCTATGCGGAGCCTTAGTTAAGTTTTCTTTAAGCTTAGTATCTGACCAAAACTTCCTTGCTATATTCTTTGGTATCCTACTTGGTAACTACATGCTAGCAGGCGATGTATCAGTTTGGTCAATAGCTCCACAGCTATTATTTGTATTCCTATTTACAAGATTAGCTCAAAAGAAGGACTTAAAGACATCATATAAGTTTTCAGCAACCATAGCTACAGTCGCTTTAGCAATTGTCCTTGGTCTTTTATTTGTAACACCTGATACAACAACACTTTCAAATATGTCTTTTGTATCAATAGTATTCATCGCACTTTGGATTCTAGCTAGAATAGCTGGTGGCTATCCATCATCCATAGTTCTAACAATGAGTGCTGATATAACTGACTATGTCACAGCTAAGACAGGTAAGTTCGCTCCAGGTCTAATAGGAACAATCTTCTCCCTAACAGACTCAATATCATCATCCATAGCCCCAGTAGTAATAGGATGGGTTGTAGCTTTAATGGGCTTTAAAGATGCCTATCCACAACCAGGAGACGCCCTAACACCAGCAATCTATAAGGGTGGTCTAATACTTATCGGAATAGCCTTCCTTACTCTACTAGTGACAATGATCTTAATTAGATTCTATCCACTAGATAGAAAAGAAATGGAACTTATAGCAGAAGATATAGCTGTAAGAAAAGAAATCAAAAAAGAAGGTCTTACAGAAGAAGAACGTAATGACATCAAAGTAGAAGTAGTAGAAGACGGTATAAAAACAGAATTTAATGAAAATGATTTAAATCTATAAAGATTATTAGAGGAGCTTTGGGCTCCTCTTTTTTGCACCTATAAATTTTCTAAAATTCTTAACAAGTCAATATAAAATTCTACCCTCTTAAAAAAATTGGGAAAAGGCTTGACAAGGATTTCAAAAGATAATATTCTATAAGGGTAGTAAGCGGTTACATTATTGAAATTATAATATAAACCTATTATACATATTACAAACCGCAAATATATATTAAGGAGAAAAAATGGACGAGAAAAAATTATACGTCGACGGTCATGAAACCGAAACCTACCACACAGCCAAGATGTGGGAAATTGCTCTATTTTCATTAAACAACAGTGCATCAAACTTCTACCTCTTTGCCTTTGGTTTCTTAGGTTTCTACGCAACAGGTGTTGCAGGAATGACAACAGTACTCATAGCAAGCGTGCTTGGTCTTGCCAGATTATTTGATGGACTTATAGACCCAGCTATCGGTACAGCAATCGATAATATCAACACAAGATGGGGACGTTACAGACCTATCATGCTCTTATCAAACATCGGCCTAATCCTATCATTTGTATTCTTATTTAACATACATAGGATGCCAATCCCAACAGTAGTAGCCCTATTTATAGGCTTAATCTTCCACAAGATTGTCTACTCTTTCCAACAAACAGTAACAAAGGCTGCTCAAGCATCCCTAACAAACGACCCAGCCCAAAGACCACTATTTTCAGTCTTTGACTCAATCTTCAACCTAGTAGTATTTACAGGTGGCCAATTATTTGTAACTAGATACCTATTTGCTCAAATTGGCGAATATAACATGGAATTCTACGGCAGATTCCTACCACTACTATGTGCTGTATCATTTGGTTTTACAGTACTTGCTATGTTTGGTATCAGAAGAAAAGATAATGTAAAATACTTCGGTCTTGGTGAAGAATCAGTCGAGAAACAATCATTCAAAGAATACTTCTCTGTACTTAAAGGCAACAAACCACTAGCAGTCCTTGCTTTCTGTGGAGCAATGATTAAATTTGCAGCAACCATGGTAGGAGATCAAAACTTCCTAGCTATATTCTTTGGTATCCTACTTGGTAACTACATGCTAGCAGGTGATGTATCAGCTTGGATAGTAGTGCCACAACTACTATTTGTATTTGGACTAACAAGACTAGCTCAAAAGAAGGACCTCAAAACCTCCTACAAAACTGCAGTATCAATTGCTACAATCGGTCTTGCAGCAGTAATTGGACTTTTATTTGTAACACCAGATACAAGAGTCCTATCTAGCCTCCAAGGCATGTCACTAATATTCATAGCCCTATGGATAATAGCAACAGTAGCACTAAAATACCCAACATCCATAGTCCTAACCATGTCAGCAGACATCACAGACTATGTAACAGCTAAGACAGGCAAATTTGCCCCAGGTCTAATAGGAACAATCTTCTCCCTAACAGACTCAATAGCCTCATCCCTAGCTCCAGTCGTAATAGGCTGGGTAGTAGCAGGCATAGGCTACACAGATGGCTACCCACAACCAGGCGATGCCCTAACACCAGCAATCTACAAGGGCGGCCTAATAATCATGGGCATAATACTTGCAACCTTAGTAGTAACTATGATAGCTATCAGATTCTATCCATTAGATAGAAAAGAAATGGAACTTATAGCAGAAGACATAGCTGTAAGAAAAGAAATCAAAAAAGAAGGTCTTACAGAAGAAGAACGTAATCAAATAAAGATCGAAGTAGAAGAATCCGGAGTAAAAACCGAATTTAAAGAAGACGATTTAATAAAATAAGAATTCAAAAAAAGGAAAGTCATGTGGCTTTCCTTTTTTTTGAATTAAGCAACCTATTAAAAAATAGAGATTTTGTAAAATTTTGTGTATAGAAACCTCCTGATTAGGTTAAAGAAAAACAAATCAGGAGGAATTTATATGCCAAGAAAAAGACCAGAAACAAGAAGAAGCAGAATAGCTAAAATGTTAATTAAAGAATAATAGAATGCTTCAATAGGCAACTAAGAAAAGTAACTAAAAACAAGACCACATTTCCAAATGACTATGCACTAAAAAAATCTTGTATCTAGCAATGGTAGATGCATCAAGCAAATGGACAAGGAGAATACATGGATGGGATTAAATTTTATCCCAATTATAAATATTTTTTAAAGGGAGATTTTAATCAATCACAAAATTGATCATGAAATCAGCTGCAAATTTTCATGAAAATTTTACAATTTATTAAAATGTGTTCAATTAAAAGAAGCTCCATTCCTATAGGAATGGAGAAACATTGATACGTAAGAAATGTATCAACCCTTACCCTTTTATCAGAATTTAAGTTGATACACAAAATTATTTACAGGCCCAAATTTTATATTTTTAATGATGAAAAAAATTTATATTCTAATTCTTGTGACTTTATAAATTTGTTGTTATTCATCTCTATTGAAATAATAAATGCAATAATCAAATCATTTACAATATATTCACCTATATGAGTTTCTAATCCATTATGAGAATCATTTACATCATTAAATAGCCTTCCTGAACATATTGTAAACTCAGATTTCTCAGATAGGCTCGAATTAACATCCGAAGAGATATTAACCTGCCTTACATTATTTCTATAAGCTATATCACTAATTTTAAGTATGCTTTTGGAAAGTCCAGATTTTGAAATATTAATGATGAGATCTTCCTTTGTTAAATTACTAACGTAATTCAATAAATTTTCTATTGAATTAGATGTATATGCATTAATACCTAACCTATTTAATCTGAAATCTAGATCATGTGCTATTGGCATTGTATTCCCAGCAGCACATATTAAAATAGTTTTCGATTCAAAAATTAGTGTTATAAGCTGTTTTATATTATTAATATTCTCTTCATAATTAATTGTATCAATTAGTTCTTTTTTACGATTAAGAAATAACTGAATAGGCTTTTCATTAAAATTCTTAAAATCCGCAACGTTCGCATTATTTAAATCTCTTAGCAATAATATCTTCATTTGATAGAATCCATCATAACCACAATGCTGACACATTCTAACTACAGTTGCATCACTAACTTCAGTTCGAGAAGCTATTTCTTTAACATTCATCAAAGATGCTTCATTCGGATTATTAATAATAAATTCTGCTACTTTTTTTTCAGCTTTAAATAAACTATCATATTTTTCTTTAAATGTTTCAATCACATTATTTTCAGTAAGTTTTGATTTCATAAACACCTCTTATGTAATTATATTACATAAAAAACTATTTTCAAAAAATAAAATTACATTTTATCTTGACTATTCCGAAAAAATTCTGTATACTGTATATATGAAATGATATTTCTTAATAGTTTTGTAATGAGTTTATAAAAAACAATACTACATGGAGGTTATATGAATATTATTGAAATCTTGGATGATAATCTAATTATGGAGAGCTTAGAAGCAAATTCTAAAATTGATGCCCTTGATAAAATGTCTGAAAATTTACTAAAATATGACTACATATCAGATAAAAAAGGTTTTCTTGATGATGTTCTTTATAGAGAGGAACTAGGAACTACAGGGATAGGAAATTACATAGCAATTCCTCATGGCCAAAGTGACTACGTTAAAAAAACTACAATATCAATTGCTAAATTGGTTGATGAAGTAGAATGGGAAACTCTTGATGATAATAATGTTAAGGTCATTGTTTTATTTGTGGTAAAAAACGGAAAAGATTTTTCAGACAATCATCTTAAGCTTCTTTCAGAAGTAGCTTCTTCTCTCGCTAATGATGAAATTTTGAATAAGCTTCTTTCTGCTATAAGCAAAAATGATATTAAAGAATGTTTTGTATAGGTTCTTTATTAAGGAGGTTGCCATGTAATAAATATTTTATACATATTTTATAACTCACATTACTTTGAACATTAAATTATTAAAATTAAAGGAGAAAAAAATGATACTAAATATGAAACAATTATTAAGCGTTGCTAATGAAGAAAAGTTTGCAGTACCTGCATTTAACATCTCTTCTTTACCTATGTTGAATGGTGTTATAGCCACATGCGAAGAATTAAATTCACCTGTAATAATAGAAATTCACCCTGATGAGTTATCATATGTTGGTGATAGCTTTATTAAAACTGTTGTCGATAAAGCAAACAAAACAAAGATACCTGTCGTAATTCACTTGGATCATGGTGCTAACATTCCTCAAGTTGTAAGAGCTATTAAAGATGGTTTTTCTTCCGTAATGATTGACGGTAGTACTTTAAGTTTTAAAGATAATATAGAATTAACAAAAAAGGTGGTAGAAATAGCGCATACTGTTGATGTATCAGTGGAAGCTGAGATTGGAACCATTGGTGCTGAAACAGGAGATGAATATGCAAGCACAAAAGATATAAGATATACCGTGCCAGATGACGCAAAAAAATTTGTGGATGAGACCGGCTGTGATACACTTGCAGTTGCTATAGGAACCGCTCATGGTTTATACCCAAAACATTTCACCCCACATTTGAAGCTCGATTTATTGTCAGAAATTAAGGAGTTAGTAAAAATACCACTTGTATTACATGGCGGTTCATCAAACCCTGATGAAGAAGTTGCTGAAGCTGTAAATAGAGGAATAAATAAAATCAATATTTCATCAGATATAAAACTAGCGTTTTACACAAAATGTAGAGAAGTTTTAGCAAGAAACGAAAATATAAGAGAACCTAACGTAATTTATCCAGAGTGCATTGAATCAATGTCAGAGGTTGTTAAACACAAAGTTAAACTATTTAAATCAAACGATAAAGTTAAATACTATTATTAATTAAAGAAAAGAGGAATATATGAAAATAGCATGCGTTTGTGCTTGTACTTCAGGGATTGCTCATACTTATATAGCCAGAGAAAAATTAAAAAACGCTGCTTCTGAACTTGGTTATACAATAAATATTGAAACTCAAGGTACCATAGGAACTGAGAACAAACTTACAGATCAAATGATTAATGAAGCAGATGTTATTCTATTGGCAGTTGATATTGCTATAACAGGAAAAGAAAGATTTAAAGGTAAAAAAGTTGTGACTGTTCCAACAACTTATTGTGTTAAATCTCCTAAGAAATTGTTAGAAACTATAAAAGATAAAATAGATAAATAGGAGTTTATTATGAAAAAATTTCTAAATGAATTGAAGAAACATATTTTAACTGCAATTTCCTACATGTTACCATTAGTAGTTGCTTCTGGTTTACTAATAGCAATTGGAAATTTAACAGGTGGTCAAGTAGTTAAAGAATTTAGTGAATTAACAATACCAAGTGCATTAACAACTTTAGGTGTATTTGGTATGGGTCTATTACCATCATTCATAGCAGGATACACTGCTTATTCAATTGCAGATAGACCGGGAATAGCACCGGGTTTCTTAATGGGACAAATAGCATCATTCCTTGGTGCAGGGTTCCTAGGAGGTATTGTAGGTGGTTTAATTGCTGGTTACATAGCAAAATTCTTGATTGATAATCTAAAAGTACCTAAATGGGCCGAAGCTTTAATGCCTATGCTAATTGTTCCTACCTTAACAGCTATATTTGCTGGACTAATTATGTTTTTTGTAATTGGTCAACCAATCGCATGGATGACATCAAAATTAACTTATTTCATAAAGAATTTAGATAGAACATCTAAAGTTACTTATGGATTCATAATAGGATTTTTAGGCTGCTTAGATTACGGTGGCCCAATTAGCAAAGTTCCAAATCTAATATGTGACGGACTTCTTCTTGAAGGAATTTTAGAGCCAGAAGCTATAAAAGTTCTAGCAGCAATGGTTCCACCAATAGGTGTAACCATATCCTTAGTATGGAGCAAACTATTTAACAAAAGAATTTATAACGATGTTGAAGTTGAAAATATTAAAGTTGCTTTTCCTATGGGATTGTGTATGATTTCAGAAGGTGTAATTCCTATTGCCATGAACGACTTAGTTAGAACAGTTTTTTGTACTTCCATAGGATGTGGAGTCACAGGAGCGATCAGCTTTAGTATGGATGTAGGAAGCCCAGTGCCATCTGGTGGAGTTTTTGTAATTCCAGCAATGACAAGGCCTGGTATGGCTGTATTAGCTTTATTAGCAGGTTCCTTAGTTACTTCAGTATTACTAATTTTGACAAAGAAAAAAATAACCAAAGAAGAAGCATCAAGAAATAATGATACATTTGAAGATGAAGACTTCAATTTTGATGATATACAAATTTCACAAGCTTAAAATAGTAGATTAAAATTAATATAAATCGAGTAGGAGGTAAATGATTAATTCATCTACCGACCTCTCACACCACCGTACGTACGGTTCCATATACGGCGGTTCTACAGTTTAATAAGAACTTTATTGTAATAGCTGATTAGGGATATATAGACCCTTTCAGCTATTCTTTTGTTGTTAAGAGCTCTGCTTAGTACTGGTCTTTTGGCTATCCTCCAATAGGATTTGCGTGTGTTTGCCCATTGACAAGCTTGAAATTTTGCTATTCCTAACTTTACTAAGTTTGTAAATTTGGTTTTTACTTTCTTCCAGCCTTTCCATGCACACATTCTGATTCTTCTTCTTAACCATTCTCTAGAGTTTGAATATGATTTTTCATATTTGCCAGTTTGAAATATCTCGGATAGTAAAATTAATCCAGACACTTTTAAATGAAATAAAAAGCCATTTATGATACACTTAAATTACACAAAAAACATTAAGGAGTATCAAAATAGCTTACAATCATCTTACCATAAATGAAATAAATAAGATAGAGGTACTAAGAAAAGAGGACTATTCTTCTAGAAGAATAGCAAAAATTTTAGGTTTTCATCACTCCACAATATCTAGAGAATTAAAAAGGTGTGAAAATGATTATGAAGCTGTCTATGCTCAAAAAGATAAGGTTAAAAAATCATCATCTAAAGGAAGAAAACCAAAATTTGATGATAATATCACCAAATGCATATCGGAAAAACTTCATAAGAAGTGGTCTCCTGAGCAAATAGCAAACACTGTATGTAAAGATATAGTATGCTTTAAAACAATATATAATTGGATTTATTCAGGAATTATAGATTTTGATATTTCCAAACTAAGAATAAAAGGAAAATCAAGAAAAGCCAAAGAAACAAGAGGTAGATTTAACATTGGTAAATCAATAAATAAAAGACCTAAAGAAGTTAAAAAAAGGAATAAATTTGTTCACTGGGAATTAGATACAATTGTGTCATCCAGAGGTAAATGTAAAGGTTGCCTAGCAACATTTGTAGAAAGAAAAACTAAATTTTACATAGCCTTACCTATGATAGATCGAAGTAAAAATTCTATGCTAGAAGCAATTGACAAGCTAATTAAATCTTTACCATTAGAAGCTTTAAATACTTTCACATCTGACAGAAGCAAAGAATTTGCTTGTTATGAAGATGTTGAAAAACGAGGGATGAATTTTTATTTTGCTGATGCATACTCAGCATGGCAAAGAGGTAGTAACGAAAATTCTAATGGTTTGTTAAGGGAATATTACCCTAAGAAAACAGATTTATCTAAAATATCTATTAATGAGCTGATTAAAAACTTAATGGAGCTTAATACCAGACCTAGAAAATGTCTAGAATATCAAACTCCATTTAATTTATTTATGCATGAACTTAGTTTGGTTTAGGTGTTGCAATATTATTTGCAATTCATCTAAAATAAATTTAGACTTTAAAGAATACTACACCTATTATCGTCTAATCTAGAATATTAAAAAATTAACCTTTATTCTAAATTTGAATGTCTTTTTCTCATTGACTCAGAAGTTTCTGAGTTAAGATTCATTAGAAACAAAATGAAAGCATCAGTCACAAGCAAAGCTGCTTGTTCAAATAAACTACCCATAGGCTGATTTGATTTATCAACATCCTTTAATACCAATGAATCTTCGCTAATTTGAAAAATTTTAGAATCTTTATTGGATGTTATACTTAAAATTTTAGCTCCGTCTTTCTTGACTCGTTCTCCTATAGCATACAGTGAGTTTGTGTTTCCTGAATTAGATATAAGTAATACTGTATCATCTTTTCTAGCTAAAGGAGTGCTAATATCCCCTATTAAGTATGCATAGTACCCTAGATGAACTAGTCTATTTACAAAACCTCTAGCTGCCATGCTTGATCTTCCAACCCCACCTACAAAAATCCTTCTATCCTTTTTAAAGTATTTGGATAGTTTTTCAAAGTCAATACATGTATTTGATTTGAAAAACTCGATAATTTCACCTTCTATTAATTCTAAGTAAGATTGACTACTCATATTTACTTCCTATCTTTCTTAATATTTCAATGTTGTCTAATATTTTTTCATTTTTAAAAATATATCCACCAGATACGACAGCCTCAGCACCGCTTTCTAGTATTGGTCCAAGTGTTTTATCATCGATTTTTCCATCAACCATTATCCTATATGAATATTCTTTCCTTATCTTTATTTCATATAATTCTTTAATTTTATCATACATTTCTGTAATTATTTTAGAATTTGATGTTCCAGGTTTTATGGTTAAAACTAAGACTTGATCTACAAAAGGCAAAATCGCTTCTATGACGGATATTGATGTGTGCGGGCTGATCGCTACGCCAACTTTTTTGTTATGTTTTTTTACTTCTTGAATAATATTCATAACATTAAAAGTACTCTCAATATTGAAAGTTACACTATCAGCCCCTGCTTCTATAAATTTTTCAATTTTTCTTTCTGGATTCATCATCATAAGATGTAAATCTAATTTAAGATTTGTATGTTCTCTTAAAGTTTTTACAAACTTAGGCCCAAACGCCATATCTTCAACAAAATTTCCGTCCATTATATCTATATGAATCTCTTTTATCTCACTTTTGTTCAAAATGTTTAATGTCTCTTTAATATTCCAAAAATCACTATTTAAAATTGAAGGTAGTATATCAACCATTTTTTTCACCCAGCAATAAAATATTAATATTTCTATTTCTTTCTCTCAGCTGATCCCAATCAACAAAGAATACTTTACCTAATTTTCCTAATAAGATTTTTTTATCTTTGATTATGAGGGTCATAGAATTACTTCCAAATAGTGAAGATTTTAGATGGGCATCTGTATTAAGCATGGTCCATTTTTCTGGTGGGAATTCTGAATCTCCTAAGTTTAATCCAAACTCAATATGTTTATTTCCAGGGCTATGGTAATCACCCTCTGACCTCATAGTTGGGGCTATTGTTTCCATCATTTCAGCTATATCAACATGTAAGAAATCATCACCGAAATAATTTCTATCATGCATATCCTCATCAAAAAATAATGAACAAGTTGTGTGAGAACTTGAAATAACTATTATTCCATCTGTTATGGCGTTTTTATCTACTATATCTTTAATATTATCTGTTATATCATGGAAGGATGGTCTTCCTGCAACTGTTTCTAATTTAATAGAATCATGTATAATCATTATTTTTCCAATTCTTTACGTATTTGTTCAAATACTTTTTCTCTGCCTACTCCAGTTAATAAAGCAACACCATTTATTACTTTTGCCTTTACAGAATCAGGAACAACCGTTGTGCTAACAACAACATCATAATCATCAAATTTATTTAATTCATCAGCAATTTTTGATTGATAAATTTTAGCATCAGAGGCTAAATTATTATCAGATAACCACTTTTCTATCTTAGAAACAGCTATTGTTGATGTTGCATGACCGGCTCCACAAATTACTAATATTTTTTTCATTTATAATCTCCTTTATATTATTACTCTATTGAAAATAAGAAATTTTCTTAACCTTATTGATGTAATACATTATTAGTATTACCAACATTCCTATTATTACTACCCCTACTATGCCTAAATATTTTAATGCTAATACATATAAAACAACAGGCCATAAAGCCGCTAATAGCATTGTTACTAATCCTGCTGTCCCTACATCGAAGCTAGCTAAATTAAATACGTCTGTCATTACTGGAGCTAACCATGTTGATAAATAAAGACAAGCAGCAACATATATAGCACTTCCTAGTACAGTTCTAATAACGTTTCCTTTAAAGAAAGGAACCATCATAGCTATAGCAAATGCGAAAAATGCTAAATCTCCAAAAGGCAAAACTTGATTACCTGGTAATACTAATGCTAAAGCCAAAGAAATTGGAACTAATAATATTGATGTAGACATAACTGCAGAGTGTCCTACTACAAGTGCAGCATCCATTCCTATATTAACTTGTCTACCACCTAATTTATTATTGGCAAAATCTGAAGCAGCTTCTGCTATTGGTCCAAGGCCTTCCATAAACATCGCAACCATTTTAGGCATTATTTTCATTACCGCCGCTGTAGATATAGCAAGATTTCCGATCTTAGCTGCATCATATTTAGCAAAAATACCAACTATTGCACCTATAACTAATCCTATAAAAACAGTATCTCCCAATATCCCAAATCTTTTAGTTAAAGATTCGGCGTCAAGATCAATTTTATTTAGACCAGGTATTCTATCAAAAACCCAATTTAAAGGACGTGCAATTATTGCACCAGAATTAACCATCATGTGGCTTATCGCTATACCAGGATATCCAAAAAATTCACTAGTTTTTTTCTGATTTATATCTGCAAGTAACCATTGAATCATTACTGCAACAGTTCCACCTACTAGACCAAACGCAAAATTACCTGTAATTGATTGAGTAATCATTCCCATAAATATTGGAAACCAAAAATTCCAAATATCTACATTCAAAGTTCTAGTTAAACCCAAAAATACGAACAATATATTAACTACAAGTGAAATAGGTATCATCATCAAGCCTAAAGATGTAGAGAAAGCTAAAGGCCCTCCAACTCCCACACCTATATCTAATATATTAAGAGAACTACCATAATGATTTCCCATTTCTTGAATTGCACTTCCTAAACTACCTGACAACAAGTTCAATACTAGTCCAAGACCAATCGAACCAATTCCTACTGTTATACCTGACATTAGGGCCTTTCCTGGCTTTAAACCAAAAATAATTCCTAAAATAAAGATTATTATTGGTAAAAAAACATTTGATCCAAGACCTATGAACCATTGAAACGAATTAATTAAAACTGACATTAAATCCTCCTTATTAAACTATATTTTAGTCAATTCCATTTTCTTTTAAAATATTTAGAATTTCATCCTTATTATCTGATTTTAGAAGAAAATTTATAACTTCCTCATTAGCAAATAATTCCATTAATTTTTGTAAAGTTTTTATTTGATCACCAGGTTCCTTCATAGCAAGCATGAATACTAAATTTACAGGGAATTTATTATTAACATCTGTCATGTCCGAAAAATCAATTGGTTTTTTTAAAGATGCAAAACAAATTTGTGACTCCAAAACGTGTTTTGAATCAGTATGTGGTATAGCAAATCCAACATTTCCTATTTGTATTCCTGTTGGGTACTCAGATTCTCTACTTACTATTCCATCATAAAAAGAATCCTTTACACATCCGCTATTACTTAAACAATCTGACATAAATTTAAATAGCTCATCCTGACTATTGACGCTTACAAAAATATTTATTAACTTCTTATTAAAATACATATTCACCTCATATACTTCTAATTTCTTCTATTAATTCCTTAGGGCTATAACATCCTACCAATTTATTGACTTTCTCTTTCGAGTTTATCTTTTTATATATTTTATCTACTATATAGCGAATATTTTCTTCTTCATCATCTTCAAAATTCATGAAAATAACTAATGATATCGGGACCCCGTCCCAGTCGATAGGACTCTTTAGAGTACATATTGCTATATGTGTTTTATTAACTGTTTTTGGACTTGCATGAGGTAAAGCTACCCCATATTCTAATGCTGTAATTCCTATAGCTTCTCTAGCAAAGATAGACTTCAAGTAAGAATCATCAACAAATTTATTTTTCTTTAATGAATGGCCAACATATTCGATTAATTTTTCTTTATTCTCAAATTCTTTACTCAAAAATATAGTTTCTAAAGATATTAGCTGAGCAATGTCTATATTATTTATATTTTCACTACTTATCTTGTCTTTCCTTATTTGATGTCCCTTACTAAATATTTTTGTATATTCAGATATTATTTTTATATAGTCATCATTATTAATTATAGGATTAACAAAAACATAAGGTATATCTAAATTTAAATAGTCCAAATTTATAGATGAAATAATAAAATCTACATCACTTAAATCACTTTTACTCAAATCATCTAATGTTTTTACTGATAGAATATCTTTTTCTGGAAGAAATCCTTTTACTTTGTTATATATAAGCTGAGCACACGAAACTCCATATTGGCATACAACCAAAATATTATTAGACTTATTCGAGGCTTCTATCTGGATTTGAAAATATATTAAAATCAAAGATACTTCATCATCATTCATCTTTATCTTAAAGAAATCTTCCAATATATTAGCTGAATACCAAATTATACTAAATAAGGTTTTATACTCTTGACGCAAACTTTTTAAAAGGGGATTTTGTATATGAATACCTAGTTTTAATCTCTCAACCATAGCTGATATATGATATGAAAGTGCCTTAACCAACTCTTTATTATTACTAAAATCGACTCCTTCAATCTTGCTAACCCTTCCAATAAATTTATTTACTATAAAGGAATTGTCAGTTCTATCTCCTATTTGTTTATCCATCAACCTATGGGCATAAAGTTGTTTATTAAGATATGTGATATCTTTGGTCTCTAAATTTAGTTTTAATTCATCTTTTAAAAAATTAACAAAACTTTTGACTGTCTCTGATTCACTATCATTAAGCTCAGGATTGTTATAATTAAAATCATCTTCAATATGACATCCTATATTAACTCTAGAACATAAGGTAAATACAGATGTCAGGAATGATTGAATATAATAATCGGGGAGATTTTCTATCAAACTTTTACTATTAAGAAACAATTCTTCGTATATCCTATTAACTATATTTTCATCAAAAAATGTTAACTGAGCTTTATTTATTGAACTTAAGTATGAAACCTTATCTGAATAATGAAATATTATCTCTATTAAAGAACGTTGAATATTTAACTCGTCTCCGATCAACTCAATTCCTGATATATTTGAAACTATTTTTGATCCATATCCTTCTATTACTTTATTAATAACCTTTATATCATTATAAATTGAAGTTTTACTTACAAGATATTCTTCAGATAAACTCTCTAAGGTTAGATTGTTATTCGTTAAAAAAAGCTGCTTGATAATGTAAACCCTCCTATTATCGACAGAGTAATTATCACTATCTATTCTTCCTTTAATCTTTTTCTCTAAATTTATAATATTTTCAGTATCATTTGTTTTAAGCAAGATTCCCTTCGAAGGAATATTAACAATATCTATATTGTATCTATTTGCTATTGTTCTCAAACTATCGATATCTTTAAAAACTGTTCTTCTAGACACTTGCAAGTAATCACTTAATCTTCTAGATGAAATAGGTTCATTATGATTAGATAGAATTTTTAGCATCTTGTATTGTCTTTCGATTGTATCACCTCCCTAAGATTAAATAATAGATCATCTATTTAACCCAATTATATAATAGGTTGAAACTATGGTCAATTACACTTATTTCTACATTCATTGTTAACGTTTGTTAAAATCACCATGGATAGTTACAAAATTTTATTTAATAGATAATATTAAATTACATGGTTTAGCTATGGAGGTTTTAATTACTCTTTAAAAATGTAAAATACTAATAAGAATAAAGAAAGGAATCCTATATGTAATGGAAAAAATAAGCAGGAGAGATTGGGCAACCTTATTTCTGGCTCTTTATCATGTATCTCCCATAGCTATAAACCAGTTTGCCCCAAATATTGTAGACAGCCTCGGCATATCTATAAGCTCAGGAGAGCTCATACTTAGTTTAAATGCTATAACTGGCACTATATTTTTGATTATGGCTGGCAATATTAATGAAAAATTTGGCATGAGAAAGACAACCATCTGGGGCTTAAGCCTTATAAGCATTAGTGGCCTCATACCTATATTGTTTAAAAACGAAGTCTCTCTTATCCTTAATAGGCTAATTTTAGGGGCTGGCATTGGAATTTATGCTGCAAATTCATCTACTTATATAAGCTTCTTTAATTCAGGCAAGAAAAAGGCCAAATTACATGGTTTTAGGAATGCCTTCGAAATGATTGGAATTATACTTACGATTTTTATAGCCGGGATCTTTGGTAGGAATGATTTTTATAAGTCTTTTGCAGTTTATATTTTAGCCCTAATCCCACTTATATTTTTCTTAACATCAGTCCCAGAGATTGAAATTGCAAACAAGGAAGATAAGTCAAAATTCAAGGCCAATGGGATTGTTAAATATTACATAGGCCTATCCCTAGCAATTATCATGTCAATAAATGCCATGAATCTTAGATTCCCAAGTGTTCTCGCCAATAACGGGGTCCATGGCGAGTCCATAAGTCTCTATACAATGGCTATTATGTTTATTGGTATGGTTGGCGGCCTAGCCTATGGAATATTCTTTGAAATCTTTAAAGAAAATACCTTAAAGCTAGCGACCTTGATGGTGATTATTGGAAGTCTGATAATTTCTGTTACGGATAAGTCTGTAATTTTATTGGTCCTAGGGGTGGGAATCGCTACATTTTTCCAATCAATTTGTATTTCCTTTTTACTTGGAGATTTAGAAACTCATATGGCAAGCAAGCACCTGGCCAAGGCTACCGGGATCTTATTTGCTTCCAATAACCTCGGCATGTTCATCGCCCCTCTTTGCCTGATGGCCCTTAAGAAAATCACAGGATTTACAAGCCTAACTGGAATATTTCTTGGTATAGGGGCTATCTTATCAGTGTTTCTAATATATGAAATATTTTTCTTAAAGAATGATAAAATTAATGCAAATGAAAGGAATTTTTATTAAATGACCAAGGACCTCTATCCAAACCACAGCTTAGAAGAAATCATAAATGACATGGATACAAATGACAGAAAGCGACTTGCTAAACAATCTTATCCCACAGATGGAGTGATAGTTAAATCTGATCTTGCTTATATCAATGATAGGGATGACTTTCACCTTTTTGATATTTATTATAATGAAGAAAATAAGGGGAAAACCCTGCCTACCATAATAAATATCCACGGTGGTGGCCTTGTTTATGGGAGAAAAGAATTAAATAGAAATATTAATATTGAATTTGCTAGAGCTGGTTTTAATGTAGCAGCCCTTAATTATAGGTTACTTCCTCAAGTAAGTCTTAAAGAGCAAATCTCTGATATTATAAGTGGTATTTCTTTTATTTATAATAATCATGAGAAATTTGACCTAAATATGGATAAACTTTTTATAAGTGCCGATTCAGCAGGGGCCTATTTGGCCATGGCTGCCTTTGCAATCATAAATAGTGGCGAACTTCAAGATTTATTTGGGATTTCCTGCCCAAAGATTGAAATTGACGGCATGGTTTTTATCTCTCCTATGACTAGACTTGCAGATGACGGATCATTTTCAAGTATTAATGAATTTGTTATAGGCGGTTTAAACCATGATGATCTAAAAACTTATGCCAAAAACATGATTAAGATTTTTGATAAGGTAAATCCTTGCCCGATTTTTATCCAAACTAGCAAGGAAGATTTTATTAGAGACCACTCTTATGACCTTAGGGACTATCTTGACGAAGGAAGCGGATTTTATGAATTTGCTGACTTTGGAAAAGGAATAGACCAAGCTCTCGGCCACGTCTTTCCCGTTTGCTATCCAAAATGGCCAGAGTCTATTATAGCAATTGGCCAGATGGTTTTATTTTTGAAAAATTTATAGGAGGAATTATGAGAAAATTATATATAGTTAGACACGGACAAACACTTTTTAATCTCAAGGGCATGACTCAAGGATGGTGTGATTCGCCACTTACAGACCTTGGTATCCGACAAGCTAAGAAAGTTGGGGAGTATTTTAAGGAAAACAATATAAAATTTGATGAGGCTTACTCATCTACCCAGGAGCGAGCTTGCGATACACTTGAGCTTATAACAGACATCCCTTACAAAAGAGTCAAGGGCCTTAAAGAGTGGAATTTTGGCATGATGGAAGGTGAAGCTGAAATCCTCCAAAAAGTACCAAGACGCCCTGACCAAATGACCCACGAAGATTTTTTCGTGCCTTGGGGTGGCGAAAGCGATAAGGAAGTTGCATCTAGAATGAGTAGGACAATCAAAGAAATCCTTGAAAAGTCAACTGCAAATACCATCCTCATGGTCAGCCACGCTGGCGCCATGTGGACCCACGTCCTTTCAACCTTGGATAATCCAGAAAAGGATAAGCCAGGCCACTTAGGAAATTGTGCCATCCTTGAATACGATGTAGATGATAATAACAAACTTAAATTTGTAAAAATCCACGAACCTGCTAAGGATGTAAAATAATCTAAAAGTCCCACCGCTTGGTGGGATTTTTTCATTGAGAAGGTAAGCTTTATATTATGCCCTTATCCTTCAAATAATAATAGACTCCATCTGAATCTACGCTCTTACAGGTATCAAAGGAAATATTTTTTAGGTTTTCTGAAGCATTTTCCATAGCTATACCCCTTACCTGCTCAAACATTTCTATGTCATTATCCCCATCACCAAAAGCTAGGGCCTCGTTTTTGTCAAAACCATAATATTCTAGGATTTTTTCTACAGACCTGCCCTTGCCCCCATCATGAGGGATTATGTCAACTGCCCTATCCCACCAAGCTGTGATTTTAAGCTTATCTGTGCCAGCTAAGGCTTTTTCGTATTCTTCTTTTTTAATAGGCATGACCATTTGATAAACATCATTATCTCTTACAAATCTCCCTATATCATCTACTATGTCTGGCATAGTAGAGCCGAAAGAAAAATATTTTCCTAGATCATCATTTAAATAATTTGCTACATATCTATCCCTGCTTGCAAGACCCAAAGGCTTATCCATAGCCTTGGCATTTTCTATCAATTTTAAAACATCAGCCCTATCAAGTGGGTTTGAAAAAATTTGGTCTTTGTCATTAAAACACAAGGACCCATTGAAGGTTAAGTGACAATCAAAATCTATACCGTCAAAGTGAGGAATCTGGATTGGCGACCTGCCTGAAGCTATTACAAGAATTATCCCCTTTTCCTTAAGAGCACTTAGGGCTTTTCTAGTTTTTGCTGAAATATCGTCCTTATCTAGGCTTATCAGGGTGCCATCTATATCGAAAAAAATTATTTTTATATCTTGCATATCTTCTCCTTTTCTTTTATTATATCATAAAACTTACTCCAAAAAAGCTGCTAGCTTATTGCTAGCAGCCTTGTTTTTCTTTAATCTTAAAAACTCTTTCAAAATTCTTGTAATAAATTTTTTCCAATTCTTCTTTTTCTATTAGTCCATCTTGACCTAATTTTTCAAGGTAGGCATCAAGTGGGAATTCTTGATCTTTATTATAGGTATCAGTTCCAAAAAATAACCTATCTGAAAATTCTTTGATGAAGGAAATTCCGTAGTCTTTATCCCTCATGATAGCATTGGCTCCACTATTAGCTGATAGGTCTGCATAGAGATTTGGATATTTTCTCATCAATTCACCTATCCTACCTTCAACAACTGGCCCTTCTGGATAAGAATCTCTGTAAGATGGGTCGTTGTCATCATATTTAGAAATCTCACACCAAAAGGCCTGAGAATGACCTATGAATATTAGGTTTTTAAATCTATTTAGAGCTTCTTCTAGATAAAGAAGTCCCTTTAGGTCATAGACTCCGTAATACTTTCCAATTTGTGGACTCATATGGAATAAAACTGGCATCTCTAGGCTTTCAGCTGCTTCTAAGAGCTCAAAAATTTCAGGGCTGTTGAAAGGCTTATTATAAACAAGTTCTCCGACCCCAATTGAGCCTAGGTCCTTTTCTCTTTTTAACTGTTCATAAATATCTTTTTCAAAATCAACCATAGACATATAGTAAAACCTATCAGAATCTTGACAAATCTGTCTAAGTTCATCGTTTGACAACAAATCTGATTCTTTGGCTGATGAAGACATGAGGACAGACTTATCTACCCCTCTTTTTGCCATTGATTTTATCATTTGGTCCTTGTTTATCAGCTCTTGGCCATTTATCTTATGACCACTATCCTTAGAAGTGTGGATATGAATATCTATTTTTTTCATTCTGAATCTCTCAAAGCTTTTGTAATATTTTCAGAGTCTTCTTTGGTTAAATTCCAAATGAATTTAATTCCGATTATCTCTATAATGCTTGCAATTAGCGGTATAGATGTACCTAGATATCTAATTGCAGATATAGTTTCTGGACTTTGAACTTCAGCTGTAGCTACAAAACCAATGGCAGCTAGAGCAGCTGTCGCTCCAAAACTTGCAAGGGTTGAACCGATTTTTCTAGCAAAGGTATAGATAGAATAAAGGGTTCCGTCATTTCTTGAATTAAATTTATATTCGTGATAGTCGATTGCATCTGCTACAAAGGCCCAAACTACCATTATGAAGGTCACCTGACCGAGATTGGCTAGGGCGTTTAGGATAATGTAGGCTGTTACATTTTCAAGTGGTTTTAGGAATATAAATAAAGATAGGGCAAAGTTCCATGTGAGCATGGCTAGGAGGAGATTTCTCTTTCCAAATTTCGCCTGCATCTTTGGCACTATAAAGAACATAGCAATTGTTACTGGCAATTGGACATACATAGCTACTGATTGCATCTTTGGTGCTTGGTAGAATTCCTTAAAGATAAAACCACCAAATTGAGAGTTTCCTGTTATATAGATTAATGATCCTATTGATGCAAACATGATGCCGAGCATTGCTCTGTTTTTAAATGCTTGTCCTATTACTTCTTTAAATGAATAACCACTCTTGCCATCATTTGCCTTGTGGGCTAGGTGGGCATATCTTTCTTGAGTTAGACCACAAAGGATGTAGTAGCAGATTATACAGCCTAGGGCTGCTATTATCGATACAATGGTGTAACCGCTTGGATTTGGGTTCTTGTTAGCATCCCAAATAAACATTGGAATTATAGATAAGAATCCATAACCGATTGCTGTACCACCGATGGCTCTAGCTGCGGATAGCTTTGACCTTTCTGTTGGGTCTAAGGTAACTACTGTAGCCATAGCTCCAAATGGCATGGATGTACCTGTGTAGCTCATTCCATAAAGGATATAGGTAAAGGCTACCCAGATGTGGGTGGCTGTTGTTGAAAATCCTAATTTTGTAACATCAAAAAATCCTAAAAGAATGGATATAGCTAGTGGCCACATGGCAATTTTTATAAATGGCTTAAATTTATCTCCACTCTTACCGATAGAAAACCTATCTGGAAGTGATCCTATAAGTGGGTCGTTGATGGCATCAAAAAGTCTGGCAAATAAGAATAGACCAGACATGAATTTTGGGTCTACCTTAAGTACATATGTACAAAATACCAGGAAGAAAGCATCCATGGTGAGGTTTACAAAGGAACCTGCCATATCTCCTGCTATATATCCTATTTGATCCTTTTTACTAAAAGGTCTAAATTCTCTAGTTTTCATAAACTCTCCTCTTCTTACTCATTTAAATTTTCTGCCCAGTCTATGGCTCTTTGGGCATCTTTTTCTGTCAAAAGACCTTCCTTGGCCTGAGCCTTGGCAACTTCTTTAAACTTCTCTAAATAATTTTCGAAGCTTCCATAAATTGCTTCCATTTTTTCCTTTGAGAAAAATTCCATCTTTCCATTTGTAGATCCAGGGAAGTCACATGCTTGGTAATAAGCTTTTGGCACCAATAGATAAACAGATCTTAAGCCTCCCAGATGGTGACCGTAAGCATCTGTATTTTCAAAGTCAATCGCTTCTATTATTTCAGGTGGGTTTCCTCCTGTTGCCCATTCGTGGAGCCTATCAAGCATGGCATTGATGTAATAGTCAAATTTTAAATCATTTAGCCTAAAATCATATTCATTATCTAGAATTCTTGGTGGACATTTGGTCTTTTCTATCTCTTCATTGGTTGGAACCAATGGACTTGCTGCGTCTGTGTGTGCTGCTGCAGTCATGTCATAATACCTTCTCTTATTTGTAGGCGAATTTTCATTCTTTGTCTTTACTAGACCATCACCCATTGTCCCAAATAAGTGGTAGTCACACTCGGTATTAAAAGTTATAACTGGTACATCTATTTCTTCTTCACGGCTAGGTCTTATGGCAAAATTTAGTTTCTCATCAGGGTCTTGCCTTAAGGCTCTTGTCAAGCCTCCAGAAGCTAAGGATAGGTAACCATCATATACTTTCTCATAGCCTTGGTCCTTGTAATAATTATGCATAAAGTTGATATAGGTATTTAGATACATACCTGATTGACTTTGGCCACTTAAGTAAAGATATTTAACATCTAGACCACCACAGAAACTTTGTGGATTATTCTTAGCTTCCCTTCCTACTTGATAGAGAATATCCCAAATAAGCCCATCTTCACACCCATCTATGGACCCTGTCCTTGTATCTAGGGCTGCTGGCTGAGGTGCAGGATTTTTGGCAGGCATTGATAGGGATCTGTACCTATCAAGGTCAAAATTCTTTAGGGACAAAATATTTGTAGGTTTGGATGTAACTCCTATATACATATGGTTATTTTCCATGATATGTAGGTAAGATCTTCTCCACAAGTCCTCTATATCATAGTTATTTGAAGCATTCATTATATCTATGTAGCATCTACCAGTAAATTTTTCTTTAGAAATAGGTCTTCTTACTAAAATTCTTGTAGTGTAGGGAATGTTTTCCTGAAATTTGAAAACTTTTTCCTTATCCTTGTCAAAATCATACACATTGGCAAGATCTGATACAAAATACTCTTCTTCTACAAAACCATAATCTTCTACATTTATCACTTCTCGCGCAAATTTCATAGATGAGAATGGGTGCGAATTTTCTGTTACTTCTATCGGTCCTAAAACCTTCATCGCTTCCTCCTTTTTTTATTCTTGCTAGTTAAAAAATAAACTTATACTTATATGATATAGGTTTTCCCAGATGAATTCTTCTAAAAAAATGACTATTTTTTATAAATTAATGACTTTATTTTGATTTTCTGTAGTCTTTTGGAGAAAAACCTGTGTTTTTCTTGAAGGAGTTAGAAAAATATTGAGAATTTTTAAATCCAACCCTAAAGGCTATTTCTGTCATGGATAGGTCTGATAAGAGAAGGAGGTCTTTTGCTTCCTTTATTCTCTTGGCTACTATATAATTATTTATTGTATCTCCCGTCTCCTTTTTATAAGTCCTCATCATGTGTTCCTTAGATATGTTAAAATGAGAGGCCAAGCTATCATTATTTATATCTTCCATGAAATTATTATCTATGTAGGCATTTATCTTTCTAGATAAGGTATCAAGGCCCTTGTTGTGGAGTCTATTTTCCCTTGAAGCATACCTATTAAGCATTTCTTCGTGTATTTTCCACAAGTCCTCTTCATTATCAGTGTATTCAATCATAATCGCATATTTTTCGGCCATATAATGGCCAATTAGAGGATCCATCCCGCCACTTAAGGCACTAACAAAGTATAGGGTGTTGTAGGATAGAGTTATATTTTTAAGACTTCTTAGCGGATCCTTGGCTACCCTTCCTCTTATTCCAAGCTTTTCTCCTGTAAAAATAAGCTTTACTTGAGGGAAAAATTCTTTTATGTAGTCAAGGTCAGATTCTTTGACAGCCTTAAGAAAGTCATCTCTTTGCTTATTTATTTTCTCTATTTCATACCTTTTCATAGTACCTCCTTCTTACTATGATTATTCCCAAAATTTTTCCAAAAAATATATTTTTTAAAAAAAGGCATAAAAAAATGGGGAATTTCTTCCCCAATTTTTTAGTGTTTAGCTTCATTTTCTACTGTTTGGCCCTTTACTGGGTTGTCTATATATTTATCTCTTAGTTTTAAGGCTGACGGGCATACTGCTATGCCTCCTTCGCCTGTTTCTCTAAGTCTTTCTGGTAGGGCATCTCCTACTCTCTTCATGGCTTCTACAGCCTCATCGAAGCTTACAAACATTGCCACTCCAGCCATTGCCATGTCGGCACTTGCTAGAGCGTTCATTATGCCGTTTGCATTTCTTAGGTTGCAAGGGAATTCTACCATGCCGCCTATTGGGTCACAGATTAGGCCCATAATATTTAGTAGGCTTGCTGTTGCGGCATTTTCTTGGGTTTGGATGTCATAACCTCTGAGGTAGCATACTGCAGCTGCTGCCATGGCACTTGCTGATCCTGTTTCTGCTTGGCAGCCACCTTCTGCACCTGCAAAGGTCGCATTATCAAAGATTACCTGACCAATTTGGGTTGCTACTAGGAGGGCTTCTTTTAGCTTCCTGTCGTCATAGCCATATTTTTTGTACATGGTCATCATGGTAGCTGGGATTATTCCAGAGCTGCCTGCTGTTGGTGCTGCTACTATCCTTCCCATGGCTGCGTTGACTTCTGATGTTGATAGGGCCATGGCCATCGCTATGGATGGGGTATCTCCTAGGACACTTTCCCCGCCTAGGAAGTATTCGTTCATCTTCTTGGCATTGCCGCCTGTCATGCCTGTTACGCTTCTTACGTCTTCTTCTAGGGCACGCTGTGCAGATGCTTTCATAACATCTAAGGTCTTTTGAAGTCTAGCAAATATCTCTTCTTCAGTCTTGCCTGTATTTTCTATTTCATCTTTTATAGCTAATTGCCAAAGATTGAGATTTTCATTCTCGCATCTTTCTTTTAGTAATTTCATTGTTGTAAGCATATTTCTATCCTATTCTATATATTTTAAGAAGGTGAAGTCTTTACCAGCTCTGATTTCCTCAAGGACTCCTTCTTTGAGTGGTTCATCAAGCTCGCAAACTAACATTACATTGTCACCATCTTTGATTGTCTTCATCATGTGAATATTATAACCATACTCAAATAGCACTCCTGATACAAAGGCTATTACTCCCTTTTGCTCTCCATAAGACATAAAGAGGGTTGGCTTTGTGGCGTTGTATTCGATAGGATTGCCATTTACCTTGGTTATTACTATTGATCCACCACCTATAGAAGAACCTTGGACTTCTAGTGGGCTTCTGTCTGGATATTTGAAGACTATTTTTACTGTATTAGGATGTACATCGCCTAGGTCTGTTTCTAAGAAGTTGTATTTAATTCCAGCTTGATCTGCATAGTCAAATGAATTTATTATCCTATCATCATCTGGCTCATAACCTAAAACTCCACCTACTAAAGCTCTGTTTGTACCATGTCCCTTATAGGTTTTGGCAAAAGAACCGTGTAGATAAAAGTCTACTTCATTGAAATTTCTATCGACCATTCTCCTGGCTATATTGCCTATCCTACAAGCTCCTGCTGTATGAGAGCTTGATGGTCCGACCATGACTGGTCCCATTATCTCAAAAATTGAAGCATTTACTGCCATAATTTCTCCTTTTCCTTAAATTATAAAGGGGAGTTAACCCAATAGATATTTTGTTAACATCCCCTTATCTTGCAAAATTTTACTAATCTTATTATTTAACTGGGTCTGCTTGCCAGTTTTTGTCTCCTAGGATATTTCTGTGATAGAATTTATCCACTGCTACTGCTAGAGCTGTATCACCAGAGATATTTGCTGCTGTACCAAATGAGTCTTGGGTTAGGTATAGAGAAATAGCTAATGTTGCCATTGCTGACTCTGGGCTAATTCCTACTATTGGTAGGAATGGAAGTGCTGACATGATTGCTCCACCTGGTGCTCCTGGTGCTGCTACCATTGCTACACCAAGGATAGCTATAAGTTGGATCATTAGGCCATATGAGTGGTCCATGTTATACATTGTAAGGATTGTAAATACACAACCTGTAATTGTAATCATAGAACCTGGCATATGAACTGTAGCTCCTAATGGAATTACGAAGTCTCTGATTGGTTGAGATACGCCGTTTGCCTCAGCACATTCTAGGTTAACTGGAATTGTTGCTGCTGAAGATTGGGTACCTACAGCTGTAAAGTAGCCCCTAAGTTGGTTTTTAAGCATAGCAAATGGATTTTTGCCTGCATATGAACCTGATGCCACAAATAATATTGTGATGTAGATTAAGTGTAGGGCTATAATGCAGATAAATATCTTCCAGAAAATTGAAAGAACTGCGAATACAGAACCTGTAAAGGCCATCTTAGCGAAGTTACCCATGATAAAGAATGGAAGTACTGGAACTATAGCTACTGCTAATACTTGGGTGATGATTTGGTTAAATTCATCAACTGCTCCATATAGGTACTTGCCAGAGCCTTTTTTCCTTAACCATGAAATACAGATACCAAGCATAAAGGCGAATATAATACCACTTGTAACTGTAAAGAATGGTGCAATCTCAACGGTAAAATATGGTTCAAGCTTGATTTCATCTGCTGCTTGGATAGCTGCTACTTGACTTTCGTTGATAAAGTTAGGGAAGATTGCCCTTGACATGAAGTATGATGCAGAACCACCGATAAGAGTAGATGCATAAGCTAGGGCTACTGTAACACCTAAAAGCTTACCAGCTCCTTCTCCTAGGTCTGCTATACCCTTAGTAACGAATGCTAAAATCATAAGTGGAATTATGAAGTTTAGGAAGTTACCAAAGATAGATGAAAATGTCACAAAAATTCTTACTATTGATTCTGGTAGATAAGATCCTATTAAGATACCTAAGATTATACCACAAATCATTCTTGGAATTAAACCAATTTTTTTCATTTTTCTCTCCTTGTTTATGTAATATGTAAACCTTTGCAATCGATAGAATCAAAAAAGTAGATTTTTTCTAAAATATACCTGGGTCGCCTTATCCCAAAATCATTACTAATTATTTATCAAAAATCTATATCAATTTGTATTTCCTATCTGACTAGATTATATATTATAAAAACGTTTATGTCAACACTTTGAGGGAGGATTCGCCAAAAAATATCAATGATTTTCTTTGTTTGAAAATTATCAACTTGATATTATAAAGGATGTTAGCCCTTACATTTTTCATGATTTTTTTTAAAAAAATTCATAAATTTTCTTATTTTTATCAAAATTATCCCTTATCGGAAATCATTTGTAAGATTTCCTACAGACAATTTCTAAGAAGATCATAAGTCTTATATTTTTAAAATAATCAAAAAAAGCTTAAAGAAAAATCCTTCTTAGCCTTTTTTATATCCTAGCAAAGTCTCATAATCAAATCCCTTCTCATAGTCTACAAATTTACCATTTTCATATATGAAATCATAGAGATTTTTATTTTTTATTATCTTATTAAATTTTGGATTATTAGATTTATAAATCTCTATTAAAGATACATTCAAATCTTCTTCTTTTAATTTTCTTTCTGCCTTAAGCATAGTCAATACCGAATTTCTCAAATGACCTTTAAAGATTAGATACCTACCCTCTGTCGTGTAGGAACTTTTATCATTATCAAGCAAGCAAGAAAATACAAAATCATCATCTTTCCAATATCCGAAAACCTCATCTAGATGATCTGATAGCTTGTAATCTTTAAAATCCTCTAGTATATGGACATACAAATCTCCAGTATCATCATCATGGGCTAGGATGTATTTTCTATCCTTAAGGTCTAAATTTTTAGCCCTATAATCTTCTATTACTTCTGTTTTTCTCACGCTATAGCCATCCTTTTAGAAAAGACTCTAGCTGTATATTTACTTGCTCCAAGACCCACAAAATAGATTATTACGCTAATTATTAGGGTTGGTATTAAACCTGCCTGGACAAATCTTGAATTTGGTACAAACTTTGTAACTATAAAGTATGATGTCCAAACTGATAAAGTTGATTTGATCGGTACTGAATAAACTATATTTTCTATCTTGTCATAGTTTTTAAATATTAATAGGCTTAAAAGGTCACAAAGTATTCCTGAAAGTACTCCAGCTGCTGCCCCAAATATTGAAAATCTAAGCATATACAAACCATAGGCTAGAGATATAAAGCTAACTGTTCCTATTCTTCTTGTCTGCATAGCTGTAGCTGTATAGATAAAGGCAAATACTGGTGCTGTAACTAAAACTCTTGATGATGGGATAGGTAAGCTTAGACTTATAGTGTAAAGCATTTTTCCTACTACTATCATCATAGCTAAGGAAAGTGCCATTAAGACCCAATCTTTTAATGTAAATTTCTTCATTTTAATCTCCTAGTGAACAATAATTATCAAATTCTAAGTAGTCTCCTGTATTGGCAAAGGCTCTAGCCCTACATCCTCCACAGACATCGTTATAGGAACAAGCTCCACATGCTCCTTTGTAGTTATCATAGTCTCTTAGTTTTTCAAAGACTTCAGACTTATTCCATATATCAAGGAAGCTCTCCTCTCTTAGATTGCCAGCAGTCACTTCTGCATAAGGGCAAATATTCACCCTTCCATCATAGACTACCGAGCAATATGACATACCGGCTATGCATGCCTTCTTAACCTTAGGATCAAGACCCAGTTCTCTAGCTATAACTGTAGACTGTGGGGCACAGGTTGGCTTTATAAATAGGTCTGATTCGTATTCAAGAACTTCCTTTATAGCTTTTAGATATTCTTCCTTGCTTAGGTAGACTCCCCCTAAATCTTTGCCCCTACCAGTCATTACCAAAAATAATACGTGTACTGAGCTGGCTCCTAGAGAGCTTGCAAAATCTAAAAGCTCGTGGATTTCATCTTTGTTTATCCTTGATATGGTTGTATTTATTTGAACCTTTACACCGTTTTTCTTTAAAAGTTCTATGCCTCTTAAGGTCTTATCAAAAGCTCCTTCATAGCCCCTAAAGTCATCGTGGGATTTTTTGTCAGTTGAGTCTATTGACACTGCAACTGATCTTATGTATTTTTTAATTTCTCCTATGTTATCTTCACTAATCAAGGTTCCATTTGACCCCAAGCAAGTATATAGTCCCAAGTTTTGAGCATATTCTGCAAGCTCGAATATATCATCTCTCATAAGGGGTTCACCACCACTTAGTTTGATCATATTAAAGCCAGCTTCTTTCATATCCCTAAAAAGTGCCTTGCACTCATCTGTGCTAAGCTCTCCAGAGGTATCTACATCCTCACCAGAATTTCTATAGCAATGTTTACAATAAAGATTGCAAGCTCTGGTTGTGTTTAGCGAAACGATTTTCAAGTATATCCTCCCCTATCTTTAATAGAAAAACTTGCCTAGTTCAGGCAAGCCTTTACTTTAATAATCTAATTATAACAGATATCTCGTATTTCTCCAAACCACCCTACACTTCTCTTTAGGCTTTTGCTCAAATATCTTATTCCGGTCTAAATCTTACAAGTCCTGTACAACAATATTCGCTTACTACTTCTCCCTGAGGATTTGTCGCTGTCATTAAATAAGTGACTGCACCATTTACCCCTTCTTTTCTAACTTTTTTATCTACAATTTCGACTTTTATATCATAAAGAGTGTCGGGATAGACTGGTCTTAGCCATTTGCCATATTCTATAGAAATACCAGCTATGATGCCTGGCTTATCTATATCTGTCTTCACCCATTGGCCCCAAAAGGCCATGTTTGAATAAGAACCTGGCGAGATTATCCTTCCAAAAGAGCTTGCTGCTGCCTTTTCTTTATCAGTGTGGATTGGCCTTGGGTCGTATTTTTCTCCAGCCCAAATCAGTTCTTCTTCGCTAAATTTGATGGGCTCTATTTCCTTGTCAAATACCATTCCTATTTCATAATCTTCAAAATACATTCTTAAGCTCCTTAGATCTTTTTTCTTTTATAAAGGTCTTAGCTCTGACATCCCTTGCTTGGAGGTGGTATTTATTATCTCCATCTAGGGCAAAAGCCTTAAGGTCATTTATCTTTCCTCCTATGTCCCTGTCAATTATAAGACCTAGGTCCGTCTGATCAAAGCTTGTAAGCATGGCATAATCGCCATCGCTATCGCCCCCGACCATGATTGGCCCGTAATTATTTGGATTTTTTATAAATTTATTTATAGTTTGGACCTTGCCTTCTTTAAGGGTTGGAGGGTAGGCTGGGTCAAGATTTGGAATAACTTTACCATCACCATCTTTTTCTAACCTTAGGCCAAGGACCTTGTCCTTGTCAAATCCATAAGCATTGGCCCTTGATGTGGCAAAAGCCCTTACTATATCTATGAAGGAGGCTGATACTATATAAACGTCAATTCCATTTGATTCTAAAGTCTTATAGAGCTTTGCCATTTCATCTATATCACCCAAGCCCACAAAGATTGATATCTCAACTCTTCCTGCGGAGCTTTCTATATCTGGAGATGTAAAGATTTCCCTTCTAGGGGTCTCTTTTTTGACATAGGCAAAGGCATCTTGACAGAGATTATAAAGCTCTTCTGTGGTGTAATTTGTAAGCAAAAATGACATCCAACAATAGTCTTCCCTTGCATCAGACCTTGCCCTGATAGCTTTGTACCTATAAAACATCTTACTTACAAATTCCTTGTAGACATTGGTATCTAGCAAATCCTCTAGGTCGATATCCCCTCCAAGGCTCTTAGCTGTCCCGTAAAGTTTGTCATAGGCTTCTTTTATATCACTAGCAAGGAGGTCTATATTTACAGGCTCTCCATCTAGATTATTAAATTTTTCATCAAGATTGTCAGAAGGGACATTTTTCTTTATTACTTCTATAAGCTCTTCAGGATCCATCTTAAAGGCTAAGTGGGTTATTATATAATATAAAAGTGCCTCTTCTACATCACCTATAATTGAGGTATTATCCCAATCAAAGACTGCAAAGGGCTTCTTATCTGCCCTGTAGGCTTCATTCTCACTGCCATGTCTTGCGAGCAAATTCTCTATGGCTTTTTGAAGTCTATCGTTGAAATTAGTATTTTTAATTGACTTGTTCATTCTTCCTCTCAGATCATCTTTTTTGGGTCTACGATTTTTATAAATTCTTCGTCAGACACATAAGCTAGCTCTTTGTTAGCTGCTCTTAAACTTATACCCTTTTTGTGGGCAAATTTAGCAAGTTCTGCCGCCTTTTCGTAGCCAATGAACGGAGATAGGCTTGTAACAAGCATGAGGGACTTTTCTAGATTTTCTTTGATTTTCTCTTCATTTGCAACTAGGCCCTGAACTAGGTGGATATTAAAGGAATGGATGCCCCCAGCTAAAATATCAATTGATTCTAAGGTCTTTGAGATTATTAGTGGCATATAGGCGTTTAATTCAAGCTGGCCAAGGGAGTTGGCCATGGTGATTGCCTGGTCATTTGCCAGCACTTCTAGGCAAATCATGCTTAACATCTCTACTTGGGTTGGATTTACCTTGCCAGGCATGATTGATGAGCCTGGTTCGTTGGCTGGGATTATTAGCTCGCCAATGCCTGTTCTTGGGCCAGATGATAAAAATCTGATGTCCTCGGCAATTTTTAAGAGGTTGCTGGCTAAGATTTTTATAGCTCCATGAGTCCTTGCCAGTCCACCTTTGGATGATAATTGCAAGAATTTATTAGGGTCAGCCTCAAGGTCTAGGCCAGTAAATTCTGATAAAAGTCTGGCCATTTCCTTATCGTAGCCTTCTTTGGTATTTAGTCCTGTGCCCACAGCAGTGCCACCTATGGCAAGTTTCTCTAAAGCTTTGGCACTTTCTTTGATGTAGTCCTCATCTCTAAGTATAAGATCTGAGTAGGTCTTTATTTCATCGGAAAGGGCAAGGGGGGTGGCATCTTGAAGATGGGTCCTGCCTGTTTTAATTATCCCCTCAAATTCCTCTGCCTTTTTCCTAAAGGCTTGTCCTAAATTTTCTATTTCTGGCAAGAGCCTATCCCTGATAGCAAGTAGGCTTGCTATGTGCATGGCTGTCGGGAAGGAGTCATTTGTAGATTGGCTCATATTTACATGGTCATTTGGATGGATTAAATCTTCCCCCAAGAGCTCATTGGCAAGGTGGGCTATAACTTCATTGACATTCATATTTGTCTGAGTCCCTGATCCTGTCTGATAGACTGTAAGCGGGAAGTGGTCCTCATAACCACCAGCTAGAAGCCTATCACAAGCCCTAACTATGGCTTCCTTTCGCTTATTATCAAGCTTGCCTTGGCTTTCATTTACTATAGCCGCCGCCTTTTTTACTAGGATTAGGGCATGGATTTGGTCTTTTGGCATCAACTTTAAGCCTTGGGGGAAATTTTCAAAAGACCTCTGGGTCTGAGCTCCCCAAAGCCTATCGCAAGCAACCTCTATCTCGCCCATGGAATCGTGTTCTATGCGCTTTTTCATCAATTTTTCTCCATATGTTCTTCATCAAGGATTCCTGGTCTGGTCATCCTCTTGTAATCAAGTATCTTATCGATTTCAACTTCATCCATAAGGCCCTTTTCAAGGATTAACTCCCTTACGGACTTATCTGATTTCATTGATTCCTTGGCGATGGCACTTGCAGCATCATAGCCAATATGTGGTGCAAATGGAGTAATTATTGCCACAGAATTTTCAACCTTGCGTCTTAATTTTTCCTTATTGGCTGTAATTCCTTCAACGCAATTTAGGGTAAGAGTTGAAATTGCACCTTTAAGAGCAGTTATTGACTCGATTAGGCTATAGAAAATTACTGGCTCAAAGGCATTTAGCTCTAGCTGGCCAGCCTCAACTGCCATTGTCACTGTCATATCATTGCCTATTACCAAGAAGGCAACCTGGTTTACAACCTCTGGAATTACCGGATTTACCTTGCCTGGCATGATAGATGATCCTGCCTGCTTGGCTGGTAATTTAAAATCTGAAATCCCTGTGGTTGGTCCTGATGAAAGAAGCCTTAGGTCGTTGGCAACCTTTGAAAGGCTTGCTGCAAAAGTTTTTAAAACTGAAGATGTAAATAAAAAACCATCCAAATTTTGTGTTGCATCTATGAGGTCATTGGCTTGATTTAGGTCAAGACCTGTGATATCGCTTAAGGTTGTTACTATATTTTCTACAAAATAATAATCAGCATTAAGGCCTGTACCAATAGCTGTTCCTCCAAGATTGACATAGGATAGCTCCTTCTTTGCAGCCTTAAATCTCTTTAGCCCTCTTTTTACAACACGTCTGTAGGCGTTAAATTCCTGGCCAAGGGTAATAGGAACCGCATCTTGCAACTGGGTGCGGCCCATTTTTATATATTCATCAAATTCTTTGGACTTCTTGTCAAAGGCTTCGACAAGCTTTTCCACCTCTTCATATAAATCATCCATATAGCGGATTATGGCAACCTTGCCCGCTGTTGGGATAACGTCATTTGTAGATTGGCCTAGGTTTACATGATCATTTGGATGGATGTGCTCATAATGGCCCAGGCTTCCCCCTAGGCTTAGGTTTGCAATATTTGCTATAACTTCATTGGCATTCATATTAAAAGAAGTGCCAGCCCCTCCCTGAATTGGGTCAACAATAAATTGGTCAAGGTACTTGCCTGCCAAGATTTCATCGCAAGCATCAACTATAGCCTGCATTTTCTTATCAGATAGGATTCCAACCTTGTTATTAAGTATGGCACAAGCCTTTTTAACTTCGACTATAGCCTTGATAAAATAAGGGTCCATGGCCTTATCTGTGATCTTAAAATTCTCATAAGCTCTGTAAGAATTTGCCCCGTAATATGCATCCTTTGGTATATTTAGCTCTCCCAAAGAATCTCTCTCTAACCTGAATTCACTCATATTTGCCTCCTATATAGATATTTTCTTCTAAATTAAAAATCTTTCCCTATCCTAATTATAAACCAAGAAAACGATTTTACCAAATAAATATACAGGACCTATAAATGATTTAAAAAAAGAGCCCAAATGACCTGAACCCCAAAATCCGGAATACGGATGGAGGGGTTTTAGTATGTCAAAATACACAAAAGAATTTAAAATAAAACTAGTAACGGAATATTTATCAGGGGAATCTGGAGGCAGCCCGATGGTTGCTAAAAAATATGGTATACCCGAAAGTTCATTACAAAACTGGATAATCAAATATCAATCAGGTGGATTTGATAACTTATCAAAAAAGCAAAATCAGGATAAATTCACTAGTGAATTTAAGCTATCTGTAATACAATATAGGCAAATCAATAATACTTCGCTTAGAGAGACTGCAGAACATTTCAAGCTTGTAAATGGATCTATGGTGTACAGATGGGAGAAAGCTTATCAAGAACGTGGTCTATCTGGGCTAGAAGATAATAGAGGAAGGCCTAAAAAAGACATGACCAAATCAAATAAAAAGTCTAAACTTAATACTCCAATAAATGAAAGTGAAAGAGAAGAATTAATAAGATTAAGAGAAGAAAATAGACTTCTAAAAATGAAGATAATATACGAAAAAAAGCTACAAGCCTTGCTCCTGGAAGAGGAAGCAGAAGCAAGGAAAAGACAAAGATAATCCTCAACTTAATAAAAGAATATCCACAAAGTAAAATAAGCGAATGGTTAAGCATAGCAAAATTACCAAAATCATCATACTATGAATGGAAGATGAAATTAGCTAAACCAATAGATAAAGATAAAGAAATTAGAAAAGAAATAACAACCATAATAGAAGCATCAAAAGGTAGATATGGCTATAGAAGAGTAACTATGGTATTAAAAAATA
>NZ_JBGMEF010000032.1:0-2047 GCF_046365475.1 Anaerococcus kampingae | reverse complement strand
CTCACCCGTCCGCCACTAATCCACTTAATTTCACTCCGAAGAGATCAATTAAGTTTCATCGTTCGACTTGCATGTGTTATGCACGCCGCCAGCGTTAATCCTGAGCCAGGATCAAACTCTCATAAAAAATTTGTATGAAAGTCTTAGATCAAGACTCTATTCATTTACACTTGACTTAATCAAATGCGTGATTTATATTCTTGTATATCAAGAATCATTTACTGTAAAGAAATTTAACTAGGTTATAGTTGTTATTCTCCAAAGTAATTATTTTTTTCTATATATAATAGAAATTTAATAATTAACCTTGATTATCTTATTATTATATTTTATTCTGGTTCAGTGTCGCTAACTTGTTGCGACTCTTATATAATACCACGAAGTTTTTATCTTGTCAAATATTTTTTGAAGTTTTTTCAAAATATTTAAGTTTTTTCGATAAATGCCTTCAGCAGCATTAATATTAGTATACGATATATTTCTTTGCTTGTCAAATATTTTTGTAAATATTTTTTTGACTTGTAAGCACTTCCATATCTCGTGCCTATATAATGTACTAGCTTTTTTTATTCATGTCAAATAATTTTTGATATTTTTTTATATTTTCTTATTATTTTTTTATTCCTTCTATATATAAGTATTATTTGTCACTTTGAATCGTCAAATATTTGTAACACTTTCAATATTCATTCGTTATTATAGTAGAAGGCCCTATTAAGGAGGTAGAATATTTGATAGACATAAGGAGATGAAGATGGATTTTGCCAAGATTTATGAAGATTACAACAAGGATGTATATAGGTTTACCTTGATCATTTGCTCTAATAGCGACTTGGCAATTGATATTTGCCATGAGACCTTTGCCAAGGCCCTTGATAAGATTGATAAGTTTGACTGGTCGGTTGACATCAGGGCCTGGCTTTTTACCATTGCAAGAAATTGCCTATATGATTATTATAGGAAAAATAAAATGATAAAATTTTGTGAAAAAGATAATTACTTGTGGATTAAATATTAAAATAAAGGCGATATTTTATTTAGCGCTGGTAATGCTTTCAATAATGATGGAACTTGGGCAGTGAACTTTTCACAAAGTCCTTGGGAAAGATACATTGCGCCTTTGTATAAAAAAGAACAATACGTTTTTGACTTTATTCGCTTAGATATGGTTGATAAAGTCTATGACAGTAATGGCAATGTTTTATGGGAGAAGAAGGATAGATGATTTAGGCAAAAAAATACCCTCTTTGCTGACCTGAACCCCAAAATCCGGAATACGGATGGAGGGGTTTTTAGTATGCCAAAATATACAAAAGAATTTAAAATAAAACTAGTAATGGAATACTTATCAGGTAAACTTGGTGGATATAAATCAATAGCTAAAAAATATGATATTCCAGGAGATACCTTAAGAGAATGGATAAACAAATACAAGTCAGGGGGATTTGATAACTTATCTAAAAAGTTAAAAAACAATAATTACACTAGTGAATTCAGACTATCTGTAATACAATATAGGCAAATCAATAATACTTCGCTTAGAGAGACTGCAGAGCATTTCAATCTTGTAAATGGATCTATGGTGTACAGATGGGAGAGAGCTTATCAAGAACGTGGTCTATCTGGGCTAGAAGATAACAGAGGAAGGCCTAGAAAAAATATGACCAAATCAAATAAAAAGTCTAAACTAAACACTCCAATAAACGAAACTGAAAGGGAAGAATTAATAAGACTTAGAGAAGAAAATAGACTTCTCAAAATGAAGATAATTTATGAAAAAAAGCTACAAGCCTTGCTCCTGGAAGAGGAAGCAGAAGCAAGGAAAAGACAAAGATAATCCTCAAACTTCTAAAAGAATATCCAAAAAGTAAGATAAGTGAATGGTTAGAAATAGCCAAATTGCCAAAAACATCATATTACGAATGGAAGATAAAACTAGAAAATCCAACATATAAAGACAAAGAAGTTAAAAATGAAATTAAAACCATAGTAGATGAATCAAAAGGTAGATATGGCTACAGAAGAGTAACTATGGTATTAAAAAATA
>NZ_JBGMEF010000031.1:0-41736 GCF_046365475.1 Anaerococcus kampingae | reverse complement strand
CATTTGTTATGCCTATTATTTTAGGAGCGATTCCATCTGCTTTTATTTCGTCTAGGATGTCTATGTCGTAGGCTTTGGTGTATTCATTTTCTGATAGAAATGATATGACTAGGGTTTTTTCGTTTATGAAGGATTTTGGACCATGTCTAAAGCCCATTGAGCTATCCCAGATTGTTGCTACTTTGCCTGCTGTGAGTTCTAGTATTTTTAGTCTTGCTTCTTTTGTTAGTTTTCCTAGTGGACCTGATCCTAGATAGACTACTCTGTCGAAGTCAAAGTTTACTAGGTCTTCTATTTCTTGACTTCTTTGATAAATTTCTTTGGTTATTGTTGATAGTTTTTCTACTATTTCTGCCTTATTCTGTGTTTTTGTATCAAAGATTAATAGACTTGCTAGGAGCATTGATGAGAAGGAGTTTGTCATAGCAAATCCTTTGTCGTTGGTGTATTCTGGGTTTAAGAATACATATGATTTTGGATCTTCTTTTAGCCCTGCTGCTAGTTTTCCATTTTCTGCACAGGTTATTGGTAGGTTGTAGAAGTCATCTACTAGCTGTCTACCTAGCTTAACTGCCGCTAAGGATTCTGGGGAGTTTCCGCTTCTTGCAAATGATACTAAGAGGGTCTTCCTGTCCTTTTTAAAGTGAAGGTATGGAGCTGATACTAGATCTGTTGTGGCTATTGATTCAAATTCAAAGTCTCCATGACTTTTTAGGTAGTCTGTTGCGATATTTCCAACATATTCGCTGGTGCCTGCTCCTGTAAAGATTACCTTAGCTCCCTTAAGCTCTGCTAGAAAATTTTCTATGTCAGCTTTTCTTTCTTCATATAGCCTATATATTTCTAGCCAAGTATCTGCTTGGGCAAATATTTCTGTATAGGTGTTTTTAAAATCTCTTTCTTCTAACATTGTTTTATCAAGTAACATCACTAATCTCCTTTGCACCCTAAAATTTTCTGGGTATGGTAATTACCATTTTATATTACTGTATATGAAATTGGTATTTATGTCAAGAGCCAATGATGATTGACAAGTAATTTATTTTATCTTACAATTATTATAGTAATTTAAGTAAATACTAAGGAGTTTTTATGACAAATGGAGTCATTGCTGTAAGCCACGCTTCTCTTGCAAGCGGAGTCTATTCAGCTATAAAGATGGTCGCTGGCGAATTTAATAATATTAAAATTGAAGAATTTAAGAAAAATCAATCTTATGAAGATTTTGATCAAAGAATTGAAGCAGCTTACCATAGCCTGGCTGATTCTTGTAAAAATATTATAGTTTTTGCCGATATGGCAGGTGGAACTCCCTTTAATAGGGCAGTTTTGACATTAGGCAAATTTCCTAACGTCAAGGTTCTTGCCGGTCTTAACTTTGCAGGATTATATAAGTCACTCGAGCTTGAAACTGAAAATATTGATGATCTTGTAGAAGAAATTATCGAATATTCAAAACAATCTTTAATGGTATTTTAAAAAAATCTAGCCTGTTGGATAAGAATCCTAGGCTAGATTTTTTCTTTTATTCTATTATTTCAGGCTCATCGTAGTCAACTCCAAGGGTATCTACGCTAGCCTTTGCAATTTTCACTTCATCTTTTGGTCTGTCATTTCTGTCAGTTTTTGCTTCTGCTATCTTATCTACAACATCCATTCCTTCGATGACCTTACCAAAGGCTGCATAGGCCCCATCTAGGTGTGGGCTGTCCTTATGCATAATGAAAAATTGGCTACCAGCTGAATTTGGCATAAAGCTTCTTGCCATGGAGATTACTCCCCTATCGTGTTTTAGGTCATTTCTAAAACCATTTTGAGAAAATTCTCCTTTTATAGAATATCCTGGGCCTCCTATGCCTGTTCCTTCAGGATCTCCTCCTTGGATCATGAAATTTTTGATGACCCTGTGAAAGATTAGACCGTCATAAAAATCGTGATTTATAAGTGAAATAAAGTTTTTAACTGTATTTGGAGCGATTTCTGGGTAAAGCTCTAGCTTTATCTCATCTCCGCTTTCCATTTCAAATGTTACTATTGGATTTGTCATATTTTTCTCCTTAATTTTTAAATGAGTGGACAGGAGCTGGTATGTGGCCGCCTCTTTTAATCATTATATCTGAATTAGACTCGCCTACATCCATTATTGGTGCATAGCCTAAGAGGCCACCAAATTCTACCCTGTCACCTACATCTTTACCCGGAACTGGGATTATTCTAACAGCTGTTGTCTTATTATTTATTACCCCAAGTGCTGCCTCATCGGCAATCATCGCCCCGATGGATGTGGCAGAAGTTTTGCCTGGGATTGCTATCATATCAAGGCCTACAGAGCAGACACAAGTCATGGCTTCAAGCTTATCAAAGGAAATATAACCCTTGCCAGCAGCTTCTATCATTCCCTCATCTTCACTTACAGGTATGAAGGCTCCTGATAGACCACCTACTCTAGAGCTTGCCATGATTCCACCTTTTTTGACTGCATCGTTTAGCATAGCAAGGGCTGCTATTGTTCCATGGCCTCCTACATGATCTATTCCGATTTCTTCAAGGATTCTTCCTACAGAATCCCCAATTGCAGGCGTTGGGGCAAGAGAAAGGTCTACAATTCCAAAGTTCTTGCCTAGTTTTTCGCAAACATCCTTACAAATCAATTCTCCCATCCTTGTAATCTTGAAGGCGGTTTTCTTGATTATTTCATAAATTTCATTGATTGGTAAATCTTTTTTATCTTCTATGGCTGCCTTTACTACGCCGGGACCAGAAATTCCAACACTTATAACAGTTTCAGCTTCACCTACTCCATGGAAGGCTCCTGCCATAAAGGGATTATCATCCACTGCATTAGCAAAAACAACTAGTTTTGCACAACCGAAGGCATCGTCAGTATCTGCTGCCAAGTCCTTTATAGTTTGGCCACAAAGTGCTACTGCATCCATATTTATTCCAGCCTTGGTAGAACCAACATTAATTGACCCGCAAACCAAATCTGTTTGGGCCAAGGCCTTTGGAATAGATTTAATTAATATCTCATCAGCTTTTGTCATCCCCTTTTCTACAAGAGCAGAAAAACCACCGATAAAGTCTACCCCAATGTCCTTGGCAGCCTTATCCAAAACTTTTGCAAAAGGTGTGTAGTCATCAAGATCTGTAGCTGCTCCTATCATAGAAATAGGTGTTACTGATATCCTGTTATTTATGATTGGAACTCCATAGATTTTTGACACTTCCTTTGATATCTTTATGAAGTCCTTGGTCTCTCTGATTAGCTTGTCATAAATCTTGGCACAGGCCTTTTCATAATCTGGATCTATACAGTCAAAAAGGCTTACACCCATGGTTAGGGTCCTAATGTCAAGATTTTCCTCATCAAGCATCTTTATGGTTTCTAAAATATTGGTCTTATCCATATCAAACCCTTGTCATAGCTTCAAAGAGTTTTTCATTTTGAATTCTTATATCAAGGCCTGTTGCCTCTGATAAGTCCTCAAAACTCTTTGAAATTTCTTCAAAATCTGCCTTTGCCCCATTCATATCTATATTTAACATAGCTACAAATTTATCTTCCATTATAGTTTGGCTCATATCCAGGATATTTATATTATATTTGAAGAGAATTTTTGTCACTTCATAAATAATTCCTGGTCTATCCTTACCAATTATTGTCAATATTGCTTTCATACGCTCCTCCATTAGTCTTATTGTACCTATATTTTTGAAAATTAAAAAGCTTTCGAATAAATCGAAAGCTCTTTTTCTATATTAGTCCTGCTAATTGTGGTAAAAACATAGTTACAGCTGGAACATAAGTTACAAGTAATAAACCTAATAAAATTAGTGCATAGTACCTTATCATATATGGCATAACCTTGGCAAGGCTTGTATCCCCAATCTTTATTGCAACAAATAAGGTATTGCCAACTGGTGGAGTAATATTGCCTATACATAGGTTATAAACTATTATAAGTCCAAAGTGAACAGGATGGATACCAAACTCTTGGACAATAGGTAAAAATAAAGGTGTAAAAATTAATATAGCAGGGGTTACATCCATAAAGGTTCCTGATATTAATAAAATCACATTCATTATCAATAAGATAATTATAGGATTATCTGTAATTGATAAGAGGCTTTCACCAATCATTTGTGGGATACCGGTAAAGGCCATTACCCATGATAGGATGTTAGAAACACCTATCAAAAAGACAACTATAGCACTCATCTTAGCTGATTCTACTAGGATATTTATTATCTTTTTAAAGTTAAGATTCTTATAAACTAGGCCAAGTATTAGGGAATAGACTACTGAAATAGCTGAACCTTCTGTAGCTGTAAATACTCCGGCTACTATACCGCCTATTACTACTATAATTAAGCCTAGAGATGGTATGGCTGCTATTGTAGCCCTTCCTAGGTTAGACCAGGAGAATTTTCCTTCAGTGCCCTTATAACCTTTCTTCTTAGCTACAAAGATTGCAATTATTATACAAGCCAAGGTCCATATAAGACCTGGTATATAGCCTGCCAAAAATAGGGCAGCTACTGATGTACCACCTGATACTAAAGAATAGGTGATTAAGGCATTTGATGGCGGAATCAAAAGTCCTGCTGGTGCACTTGCTCCATTTGAAGCTGCAGATAAGGCCTTATCATAACCTAATTTGTCCTCGCCTTCCTTAACCATTGATCCAACAGCTGCTGCAGCTGCTGATGCAGATCCAGAGATTGCTCCAAAAAGAGCATTGGCCCCTATATTTGTAACAAGAAGGGCACCTGGTAATTTACCAAGGATTGCCATTACAAAATCTACTAATCTCTTGGCTATACCTCCCTCATTCATAAAGTTACCTGCTAGGATAAAAAATGGGATGGCTGTAAGGGTAAATGATCCCATGCCCACAAAGGTCCTTTGGGCTGCTGTTAGTACCGCAACATTTAGCGGAATTGTGGCAAGAATTGTAACGATTGATGCTATACCAATTGAAAAGGCAATTGGCACTCCTAATATAAGTAAAGAGGCTAAAACTATTAATATAACTGCTAAAGCTTGTCCACCCATTACTTACCTCCTTCGCTTTCATATTTGCTAACTTCGCTTGCTTCATTGGCAATTCTTTCAGAAATCTCTGAAGCACTTGCTGCCTTAAAGAATTTAACCTTACCAGATAGGATATCCTTAATATTTAAAATACAAAAGATCATATTTATTAGACCTGCTATTGGAAGAGGTATATAAAACAAACCTATTGGCAAACCTAGTGATGAAGTCATTTGGTTTAGGGCAAGCTTTGTAATCCTGATTCCTCCGTAGCTAAGAACTACTAGGGAAAAAATAAAAATAATTACTTCAGAAAATATAGCTGCATATTTTTGTGTTTTGACCGATTTTGTATCGATTAGAACAGGTATATTCATATGGCCTCTTTCACTTACCACAAGGCCTGCTCCAAAAAGAGTTGACCAGGCAAATAAATATCCTACTAGCTCTTCAGACCATGTTGATGGCTTGCCTAGGATATATCTGGTAAATACTTGCCAAACTACAAATAAAAGCATAGCAAGAAGGGTGCCTGCTGATAAGATTTTCATTAAATTATCTAGTGCTTTTCTCATTTAGCTTCCTCCTTAGCTGGGTATTTCTTGTTATATTCTTGAATTTTTTCATAGAATGGTTTTAATTTTTCATTCCTATTTAGAACCTCTTCTGTAAGTGGCGCAACAGCCTCAACAAATGGCTTTTGGTCTGGATAGATAAAGTTTACTCCAAGCTTCTTGGCTCCTTCTTTTGCATTATCCACAGCACTTACCCATTTTTCTCTTTGGACCTTATTTAAAACTTTAAAGCCCTCGTCAAATACCTTCCTGTCTTCCCCAAGAGACTCTAACCATTCATAATTAGCAAGGACAATATCAGGAATCATTTGGTGCATATCATATGAATAATACTTGCACACCTCGCCGTGGCCATTGTCTGTAAGACTCATTTCATTATTTTCAGCCCCATCAATAATTCCTGATTGAAGAGCTGTGTAAACCTCACCAAAGCCCATAGGAGAAGCAGATCCTCCAAGTAGGTTCATCATCCTAACATTAGTAGGTGATTGTTGAACCCTTATCTTTAGACCCTTAAGGTCATCAGGTTTTTCTATAGGTTTATCTTTGGTATAAAATGACCTTGAACCAGCATCAAGCCAGGTAACGGCCTCAAATCCCCCCCCATCTCTTGTAGAGGTGAAGATTGGATCTGTTATAGACTTATCATCCATAACTGCATGGTAGGCCTCGCTTGAAGCAAACAAATATGGTAGGTTAAATATTTCATAAACATCATCAAAAGTTTCAAGTATTGAGTTACTTGCAACAACCATATTTATAGCTCCAGTCTGAGTAAGCTGGACCATGTCAGTTTGGCTACCTAGTAGTTCTGATGGGAAAACTTGGATATCATACTTATCTCCAAGCTCATTTTCCACATATTTTTCAAAGGCTAAGAGTCCAAGGTGAGTCGGATGGTTTTGCGATTGGTTGTGGCCAATTCTTATTATCTTCTTTTCTGGTTTAGAAGAACAAGCAACCATAGTCACTAGGACTAATAGACAGAGTATAAGATTTTTAAATCTTTTAAACATAATTCCTCCTTATAAAATTTTTCTGAAAGCAAAACATAAATAACTTAGCAAAAAATATTAAAACAGCCAACAAGATAGGGCTGTTTCAAATTTTCAAGCTTTTATATTTTAATAAAAATCTGTAATCGATTTCACTTTCACTTAATAAAAGTATATTAAAAATTTTTGTTTTTGTCAACAAATAAAAAATGTAGCAAAGACCTATCCATCGTGGATAAATAATGCTACATTTCATTCTTTACTTAATTTTTAGCTTAATACCAGCCATTTCTTTGCCAGAAAGCTTGGGCATTTTCCCATGAACCATATCTTTGGGCTACATAGTTATCTGCTGCAGCTTCTTGCTCTGCTGGGCTTGCTCCATAACGAACTAGGGATGGGTTTAGTTGGTATCTACCATAGTATCCACCTCTTGGATTGTAAGCTGTGTATGAACCACCTGATTCTCTTTGAGCTATCCATTCCTTAGCCCAGTTTGATGAACTTTGATAAGATTCGTTTGAGTTTTGAGCTGGTGCTTGAGCTTGAGTATTTTGTGTAGGTGCTTGCTTTGTGCTTGCTTGAGCGTTATTATTAGCATTTGATGCTTGATTTGCGCTTGCATATGCTTGGTACCTATCTCTAAAGCTCTTTAGAAGGTTGTGATAAATATAGCCTTCCTTGCCATCTACCTTTACTTTTACAAAGCCATTTTCAGCTATGTCAATAGATTCAACCTTTGTACCTGCTTGGATAACTTCGATTACTTCAGAATCTAGGCTAGCTTGGCTTCTAAAATTTGTAGCACTTACAACTTCTGTTTCCTCTAGTAGGTGGAATAGGTCGCTTGATACGAAAGCTTTTTTGCCATCAAATTCAATTTCAAACCAACCATTTTCTTCATTTTTAATTTCATAAACTTTTTGATCATCAATAAGACCGATGATATTATCACCTAGTTTTGCTTCGCTTCTAACATTTACACCATTTGCTGCATTCTTATTAAGTACAGCACTTGCTGCTTCTGCATTTCTTCCTGTTAGTCCAAATACAGACGGTATAACTAGGGCTGCCGCTAGGGCGTATTTAGTAAAAATTTTCATTTTATTCTCCTCTTTAGTCTTTCTATATAAAAGTAAATTATTTTCTTTTTTAACCTTGCTAGCATTTTGTAACAATAGTTACAATTTGATAACAAATCTTTTTTACAAGACCTAGTATAACTTTTAATTGTGTGAAAATTATGTAGATTTGTCTAAATATTACAAAATCATTACAAAAATTTCCCATCTTTGATTTTCCATCGTTTTCCTTTGAATTTGCTGAATTATAAATCATCAATTTCATAAATTACCATTATTTTTTGCCTAAATCCTCCTATATTTTCTACACAATTGCTTAATAATTAGTTTTTATTTTGTAACAATTTATAGGCAAGATTCACTTAGTCATTTACTAATTCCTATTTGATTTGCCCATATTCTTAATAAGAGTAAAATTTACATAGATATATAAATGAAAGAGAGAAAGTATGAAAACTGTCTACATCCTATGCGGCGGCCCTTCTAGTGAGCATGATATTGCCCTTAGAAGTGCTCTTAATATTGCCAAAAATTTAAATAAAGAAAAATACAATATAAATCTTATATATATAGATAAGGAAGGAAAATTCTCACCAACTTTTTTTGATTACGACGAGTCTGATGAATTTTCTTTAGTTAAGACAATTGATAAGTCAAGACAAGAATCTATCGCAGAATTCCTTATAGAAGTAAGCAAAAATGACCTAGCATCAACAATTATCCTTCCTGTAGTCCATGGAACCTATGGCGAAGATGGTACAATCCAAGGATTTTTGGATGCCACTGGTCTAAATTACATCGGTAACGGTCTTTTATCTTCTGCTATTTGCATGGATAAGGTTACAAGCAATGATATATTTGAAAAAAACGGCCTTAAACAAGCCAAATATAAATATGCCTATAAAGAGGATTTCACAGATAAATTTATAGATGAATGTATAGAAGAAATCGGACTTCCTCTAATAGTAAAGCCATCTGCCAATGGTTCTTCTGTTGGAGTTTCTAGAGTAGATAGCAAGGAAGATTTCAAGAAGGCAGGCCTTGAGGCATTAAAATATGACCGCAAGGTCCTTGTTGAAGAATTAATAGTTGGCCAAGAAATTGAATTTGCTGTCCTAGGTGATGGTTCAAAAATTGATGTGTCACTCCCAGCTGCCTACATCACTGACCACGTATTTTTAGACTACGATGCTAAATACTTTTCAAAATCAACCAGAGAAGAACTCCCTTACCAAATGGAAGAAGCTGAATATGACAGAGGTCGTGCCTTTGCCAAAGCCTGCTATAAGGCAGTAGGCTGCGAGGGCTTTGCCAGGGTTGATATCTTCTATACTAAAAATAAGGAATTTTTCATCAACGAAATCAACACCTTCCCAGGCTTCACCCCTTCTTCATTTTTCGGAAGAATGGCTGAAAACCTCTACCAAATATCTTTCAGCGAACTTTTAGATAAGCTTATCGAAGATGGTTTTAGGAGGGCTTTATGATTAAAAGAAGTCTTGGCCACATTGCAAAAATGATTGGTGGCGCTATTTCTGATGAGGATTTTTTAGATATTGAAATCTGTGGAGTTTCAACAGATTCTAGAACCATAGATCCAGGTGAGCTTTACATCCCCCTAGTTGGCGAAGTCTTTGATGGGAGAATCTTCATCAAAGAGTGCGAAGAAAAGGGAGCAGCCGCCTTTATTGTGGATAAGGATTATAAGGTAAATAAAAATGTCACTATCCCTTATATAAGGGTAGAAGATACAAAAAAAGCCCTCCAAGATTTGGCCAAGGCCTACAGGGATGAGCTTAAGTGTAAGGTTGTTGCCATAACAGGCTCAAATGGTAAGACCACAACAAAAGACCTTCTTACAACTATACTTAGCGAGAAATTTAAGACCCAAAAGACCAAGGGCAATCTCAACAACGAAATAGGTGTCCCAAAGACAGTCCTTTCCCTAGATGATGATTGTGAAATCGCTGTGATAGAGCTAGGTACAGATAATTTTGGAGATATTTCTCTAACAAGTACTATAGTAAGACCAGACATTTCAATGATAACAAACATAGGTGATAGCCACCTTCATAACCTAAAGACTAAGTCTGGTATTCTAAAGGCCAAGCTTGAAATTCTCGAGGGAATGAATGATCAAGGGACCTTCATCTATAATATAGATGACCCAACCATGAAAGAAGAAATCCCTACTTATGATATTAAAGAAAAAGTCCTATCCTTTGGAACAGATCCTAAGGCAGATTTTAATATCAAATTTGAAGAGTCACCTTCATCAAAATTAAGATTTTCAAATGGGAAAGACCATTACGAAATCCCGCTTATAGGCAAGCACAATGTCTACAATGCAGCAGCAGTAGTCATGATAGCTCAATTCTTTGGCCTAGATAAGGAAACAATTAATAAGGGCCTAATGAAAGCAAAATCAAGCCAAAATAGGTCTGAACTCTTGGAACTGGATGGATTTGATGTCCTAGATGATTCCTATAAATCAAACCCACAAGCCCTCCTTGCAGGCCTTGAAACTGTATATGAATTATTTGGCTACAAGCAGAAAATTATCTGCCTATCAGATATGCTAGAGCTAGGCGAAGATGAAGCAAAACTCCACTATCAAGTAGGAGAAAAAATTGATCCGAAAAAAATTGACTTTTGCCTATTCTACGGCCCTCTCTCCTACCACATGTATGAGGGTGCCATTCAAAATTTCAAGCCTAATAAATGCTTCTATTTTGAACACAAGGATGGCTTAGTAGAGAAGTTAAAATCCCTAATAAGCCCATGTACTCTTGTTTTTGTAAAGGGCAGCCACGGCATGCACATGGAAGAAGTAATAGACCAGGTAAGAAACTTAAATATATGAAAGAGGAAAAAATGATTTATACAGTAACCCTAAACCCATCTATAGACCTCTATGTAGAGGTAGATAAGCTACACCCAGGCTACAACAACAACATAAAAACAGAAAGAACCCTACCAGGTGGTAAGGCAATAAACGTATCAAGAATCCTATCACAAATTAGAATACCAACCACAGCCACAGGCTTCACTGGCGGCTACCAAGGCCTATTTATCAAAGACTGGCTAAGCAAGGAAGACATCCTAGCAGACTTTGTAGATATAAAAGAAAATAACAGAATCAATATCAAAATTTTTGAAGACTTAGAAGAAACAGTAATAAACTTCCAAGGTCCAACCATCTCATCAGAAGAAGTCGAAGAGCTTCTTTATTACCTATCCAGAGTAAGAGAAGGCGATACCATAATCTTTGGTGGATCAGTTCCACCAATGGAAAATGGCGAAGATAGCGACATCTACGATAGGATGGTAGAAATAGCTAAGGCCAACGGTGCCTACTTTGTAGCAGACGTACCAAGCCAATACCTTCTAAACATGGTAAAAAGGGGACCTCTCCTTGTAAAACCAAACGGAGAAGACATAGAGGCGATCTTTAATGTCAAAATCGAAGATAAGATGGACTACATCCCTTATGGTAAGGAACTAATCAAAATGGGAGCAAAATATGTAATAATCTCATATGGTTCAGAAGGATCAATGTTCTTTACAAACGACGGAGTATACGCAGCAGCACCAGTAGAAGATGATAGCGAAATCATAAACACAGTAGCCTGTAGAGATGCCATGATAGGCGGCTTTATAGGAACCATAGTAAGGGATAATGACCCAATAGAATCCTACATGGTAGCAGTAGCAGCAGCATCTGCTACAGCCAGAGTCCTAGACCTCCCAACAAGAGATCAAATAATAGACATCCTCCCACTAGTGGATATTGAAATAATAGAATAAGTGCTAACAATCGTACTTTGCAATAGTCTAGGCCAAATAAAAAAATCTAAGAGTCTAAAAAATTATGAAATCTTGGCAGAAGAAAAAAATATGCAGGATTTTTTCTACGACTATAGGGACAATTTTTCATCATTAGAGACCTACTGGCTTTTTGATCCCTACAAGGATATAGAATTAAAAAAAGAATACCTAGAGGATATAGATATCTTTGCCCAAAGCCTATATAATTTTGCAAAAAACCTAGACCTAAAAGAAGAAAATATAATCATCGAAAAATATAACCTATCGCAAAGAAAAATAAAAACCTATGGCAAAAAGCTAAAAGCCCTAGCAAGGCTTGCTATAGAAAAAAATATGACCCTAGCAGGTCTTGGAGATTAATCCAAGGCTTGCTAGGGTCTTTTGTGATTTAAAAATCTCTTTTTTTATAAAATTTAATAGAAAGTTTGATTGAAACTATAAGAAAAACTATAACTAGGATAAAAAGTCCAATTATAATCATCCTTTGGTTTTCTAATACAAAGTTAAGGATTGGGTTAAAATCTTTTATAAAATATCCTAAAATCATTCCTATTATAGCAATTATAAGTATGGGTAAAAACCAAAAAGTCTTTGCTTTAGTATAGCCAGATTTAAAAAACATCGGATATTGGAAAGAAATAATTATCCCAAATAAAACAAAGTTCATTCCTAAATACATCAGCATATCAAGGTCTAATGGTATATTTTTTATTAGGGAAACTATAGTATAGATTGAAAAGCCAAGTAGACTAGCCACTATAAAAATCAGACCAGCTAAGATATACCTACCTATAACTACCTTTTTGCTCTCTATAGAAAAAATCTTATATAAGGCATCAATACCTGAATTTTCTCCTAGCATAAATGGATTAGCTGAAAACATTACAGCAAAAGTCAATGTCATTGATAACATTACTACAGGAGTTTTATTAATAAAGGAATAAAAAAGAACTACACCTAATAGTATGATTAAATTTTTCAAAGTATAATAGGGCTTCATTGAGATTATATCCAGTTTAATTTGCTTCTTTATATTCATTAAATCCTCCCATAATAAATCATTATTTGATCAATTGTTGGCACTTCTACCACTAGGTCAGCATCTTCCTTATAGTCTTCTCTTAAGACTAGGGCCTCAAAATTATATTGGCTCTTCTTTTGCCCAAAAATTTTAAGACTCTTTATCTTTTCATAATCATCAAGACCACCTTTAATGAGCAAAAATTGTTCATAAAGCTCATCCTTTGTGCCTTCAAAGACGATTTTCCCTTGGTCTATAAAGACAATATAATCAGCAATCCTATCTAGGTCTTGAGTTATGTGGGTTGAGAATAAAACTGTATGTTCAGGATCTTCCATAAAGTCTAAAATCATATCCACTAGTTCATCTCTCATAGCAGGGTCAAGCCCGCTTGTTGGCTCATCTAGGATTAGGATTTTAGCATTATGTGAAAGGGCGATGGCAAGCATGAGTTTTATCTTCATTCCCCTTGATAATTCACAAACTTTTTTCTCCATTTCTAGACCAAACTTATCAAGATAGGCATAATAGGTCTTGGAATCCCACCTATCATAACCAATATCCATGGCTTGGTCAACTAGGTCTAAGGTCCAGTACTTACCCAAAAATGAATCGTCCATGACAAGACCCACGTCTTGAAGATAAGATAAATCATTAATTTTTTTACCATCTAGGAAAATTTCCCCATCGTAATTTATAAGAGACAAAAGGGCTTTGATGGTAGTTGTCTTTCCCATACCGTTTTTGCCGATAAAGCCTGTTACAAAGCCTTTTTTGATAGCAAAATCATTTGGACCGAGTTTAAATTTTTCATAAGTTTTGGCAAGATTTTTTGCCAGTATTTTTTCAATCATTAAAATCTCCTTCATATAAATATGCTAAAAGTTCAAATAAATCATTCTTGTCCATCTCAATATCTTTTGAAATCCTAATAGCAGAAAGTAAAGACTCCTCGAGTTTTTTCTGCTTTTCCTCAAGCCTTAAATTTGGGTCTTCCTTGCCAACAAAGGTCCCAAGTCCTTGGCGACTTTCTATAAAGCCTTCATCTTCAAGCTCATCGTAGGCCTTTTTGACAGTCAAAATAGAAATAGAAAGCTCACGGGCAAGGGCCCTTACAGAAGGAAGTTTTTCTCCTGCTTTCACATTCTCCTTTAAAATCTCATCCCTAATGGCATTTTTAATCTGTTCATAAATAGGAACTGGCGATCCATTTTTAATAATTATTTTCAATTTCTTCCCCTCTCCTCTATAACAGTATATAACAGTTTATAACACTTGTCAATTCTATTTGATATATTAAAAAATTCTAAAAGAAAAAACCGCTATTTCTAGCGGTCTTTCTTTTACGTCTTAAAAATCAATATTCCTATTCGTAGCAATTTTCAAGCTCTGTTAAATATTTAAGGGCCTGATCTCTTAAATTTTCTGCAAGTGCTAGTTGTTTTTCTAGCTTGCTTTTTACTGGTCTTACTGTTTTTGGAGCATTTTCCAATAAATATTTTGCAGATTTTGATATTACTAGATTCCTGTGGTAGGCTTTCTTTAGCTCGTAATATTGTTTTCTAACTTTTGCATTCATCTTGCAAGGCTTATCTTTTTTATTTAGTTTATTGTTTAGATAAGCAAAATTGAAGAAATAATCATCATTTTTACCTGGTTTCTTATTATCTTCTGGTTTTTTGGTTTCCTCTGGATCTTTTGTCTCCTCTAATTTCTCTAGCATTAAGGTTGACATTGGATCTACTGCTATTTTGCCATCTTTTACTTCTATAGTTTCAAGTCCCTTATGGTTTGCCTTATCAGCTTTGATTAGGATCTTGTATTTGCCATTTGGAAGGTTGAATTCTTTTGCAGAATCTTCCCTATTATGTCCGATATATAGATCCTTGCCTCCTTGGCTTAGGCTGTAAGCTATTAGTCCGTCACTTGCTATTATCTTCTTAACTCTAGCATCGACTTGGTCAAAGCTTGTTGAGTGGAAAAGTGGCTCATTTTTCCTTATTGCTATTACTTCTTTGATGTATTCGATGTTATCTTTGTATTCTTCCGCTCTTTTCCAATCTAGTTCGTTGACTTCTGCAGGAGCATTGTAGGAGTTTTCATTTCCTCCCTTTGTTCTTGCAAATTCTTGACCAGCGTGGATAAATGGTCTGCCTTGTGAGAGTAGAGGAATTACTGTTGCTAGTCTTTGTCTCTTTAGGGTTGTCGCATCATCTTCGTTTGGATGAAGTTCTTTTATCTTATCAAAGACTGTCTTATTGTCGTGAGCTTCTGTGTATTGGATGAGTTGTTGAGGATTGTCGTAATTTTTGCCATTAATTTGTCTAACTGTCTTTATTGATGAGAATAGCTTTTCTTCTACTCCTTTTTCACCATTTACAAATCCAGTAGCATTTCCATTAAAGGCTGAGCCCTTGACTCCATCTCTTAGGTCGTCATTGAAGGTTCCTACATGTGGCATCTTGTCTGAGTTTACTTGGGTTGCCCTTAAGCCTTCTGGGAGATTTCCCATATTCCATCCTTCTCCTAGGATTACTATGTCAGGGTTAATTTCCTTTAGCTCTTTTATAAGGGTATTCATTGTGTGATAGTCAAGTATTCCCATTAGGTCAAATCTAAAGCCATCTAGTTTATAGGTCTTGGCCCAATATTTTACAGAGTCGACTATGAATTTACTCATCATCTTTCTTTCAGATGCTGTTTCGTTTCCTACACCTGTACCATTGTGTGGATTTCCATTTTCATCAAATCTAAAATAGTAACCTGGCACTATCTTATTAAAGCTGTGTTCTCCTAGAGAAAATACGTGGTTGTATACTACATCCATAATGACGCCCATGTTCTTTTGGTGGACGGCATCTACTGCCTTTTGGAGTTCTTCTATCCTTGCATATGGATTGTTTGGATCTGTTGAATAAGCTCCTTCAGGTGTGTCGTAGTTTACTGGATCGTAGCCCCAGTTGTATTTATCCATTGGATTTTTCTCATTTACAGAATTCTTGCTATAGTCATAGATTGGTAGAAGTTGGATATGGCTTACTCCTAAATCTGCTATATAGTCTAGTCCTGTCTTAAATCCATTTGGTGTTTTTGTTCCTGTTTCGGTTAGACCTAAGAATTGACCCCTATGTTTTATTCCTGAATCTTCTTGGTTTGATAGGTCTCTTACGTGAAGTTCGTAGATTATTGGGTTTTTGACATATTTATTTGCTGGTCTTTCAACCATTGACACTTGTGGGTTTACTACTACACCTTTTTCACCATTAATGGTTGTTGATTTTGCATATGGGTCTACTACCCTATTTACAGAACCATCTTTGAAGTGGATATCATACATATAGACTGTCTTATCTTGGTCACCAGCAAGTGTGTATGAATATACTCCCCTATCTTCTTTTTCCATCTTGATTTTCGCTTCTCCGTCAGCTCCAAAGATTACTAGGTCTACGCCACTTGCTGTTGGAGCCCAAAGCTTAAATGTTGTTTGATTTTTAGAATATATAGCACCAAGGTCACCATCATAAGCGTAAGCTTCGTCAAATTTCTTATCAGCTACTATATTGGCTAGAACTGCCTTCGCATTTAACTTAGTATTTTTTGCAGTGTCTAGGTAGAAAATAAATTCGTAGTCCTTGTCTAGTTCTAGGTCTTTTTTGAATTTAATATTTATCTTTTTGCTTATATTATTTGAATCTTTTGAGCTTATTGCTTCTATATCATCCTTGCTTAGGTCAGAATTTGTTACAAAATCATAACCATGATCAAGCATTTCCTTGATGTTTACGGCTTTATTTAGACTTACATTTATTTCTCTATAACTATCTACACTTGCTTTTTCTACCCTAACATCCTCATCTACTAGGGTCTTGTCATAAAATACTCTTTGAGCATCTTGCATTACAAAAACTTCTGCCTTGCCAGCATCATCGAATCTCTTGATTTCTCTGACATCTCCATCCTGGTATACGACTTTGCCTTCATTATCAAGTTTAACTAGGGTAAATAGGAGTTTATTTATCTCTGATCCTTGGCTAGTAATATTTCCTGTGTAATATTTACCATCTTTAGCTAGCTTTTGGATTTTTGGATTTGCTTCATCTTTGTTATTCCAATATTTGATTGCCCAAACATCATCAGTTGACATATCATATCTTCTGTAAGATAGCTTTGCTTCTAGCTTATCATAAGACTTTGCATCGCCGTAAGGATTGTCATAATATATTGTTGGGTCCTTAGATTTTAGCCAAATTTCTGTTCCTTGACTTATATCTATATACCTATCGTCACCGATATCCTTATTCCAGTCCTTATCCTTTACTAAAAATCCTAGGGAGTTCTTGTCGGTTTTTATGTCAATTTCTGCATATTTGCCATTCTCATCTTCGCCTGTAAATGGATAATCCTTGCCTTCGCCATCTTTTGGCCATAGCCATAGGCTCCAGCCACCATCCTTCTTATCGAAATGGACTGTTACGCTAATTGTTCTTTCTGCTTGTTTTTTATCGTCTTTTTCTTCTTTTGGCTTTTCTTCTTTCTTATCTTCTACTTGGTGTTTGACGAAAGCTTCACCATAAGAATCTGTGATAGGAAGAACCCTCTTTCCATCTTTATCGTCTGATGGTTCCCTTTTTGACCAATCGGATTTTCTTACGATATAATTTACTTCTTTTAGGGCCTTGTCGATGGTGATTTCAGCATAAGAGCCCTTATCATCCTTCTTATCAAAGGCATGGGCTGCTCCATCTACTCCATCAGCCCAGAGCCATACGTCCCAACCACTAGGATCTTCTCTATCATAATAGATTTTGACCGTAGTGGAAGTCTGACTTTCGCTTGCTTGGGTATAAGTGTTTGAATAAGGTCCCAAGCCTAGTAATAATACCAAACTAATTATAAAAGTTTTCATAAACTTCCTAAGTTTATTTGTCATAATACCTCCTTTTTGAAAACGTTTATACAGTTATTATAAGTCATAATTTTTGATTGTCAAAAAACAATTTAATATAATTTGATAAAGTCTATTGAAACTTGTATATCAAGACTTTCTTTAATTTTAAAGTTAGAAAATATTTTTGACCATAGAAAAAACCGCTATTTCTAGCGGTTATCCTTACTTATCTTCTTTTATTAATTTTCTTAGAGCCTCTATACCAAGCCTTATGGCTAGGTCTGTGTCGTGGACTACTGGATTGTCCAGACCCTTTTTTTCTCTTTCCTGGTTGGCTACTACCAAGAAGCATGACCCTACTCTAACTTTTAAGAAGCTTCCTACTGTAAAGAGGGCTGCTGATTCCATTTCGCTGGCTAGGGTTCCTAGTCTTTTCCAGGCTTCCCATTTGTTGGTGAGCTCATAGGAGACTGGCATGAGATCTGCTTCGTGCTGACCGTAGAAAGAATCCTTGCACTGGACTACTCCCACATGGCTTGTTAGGCCCATTTTATTGGCGCTTTCCTTAAGAGCTGATGTTATTTCAAAATCTGCCACTGCTGGAAATTCTATTGGGGCATATTCCTTGCTAGTGCCTTCTGCCCTTATTGCTGCCTGTCCTATGACTAGGTCTCCACTTTTGACATCTAGGTCTATTCCACCGCATGTGCCTACTCTAATAAAAGTATGAGCTCCGATTTTGCTTAGCTCTTCTAGGGCTATGGCTGCTGACGGACCGCCTATACCTGTGGATGTGACCGAGACCTTGACCCCATCTAGGTAGCCTGTGTAGGTGATATATTCACGATTGTCGCCTACTTTGACTGGATTATCGAAGTATTGGGCGATTTTTTCGCTTCTTTTAGGATCTCCTGGCAGGATTACATAGCTTCCTACATCGCCTTCCTTTAGTCCTATGTGATATTGTCTGCCATCTTCTGTATATTTCATATGACCTCCTTGATTAAATCTGCAATCGATTCCACCCTATGCTTACAAACTTTATTTACATAAGGGTTTGTTACATAAGATATGGTGTATGACCTTTTGGTCGCTTTTAAAAATACTATGTCATTGTGATCATCGCCTATGGCGTAGACTTCATCTTGGTATCTATAATAGTCCTTTATTATATCTATACCCTTCTGCTTATCAATTCCTCTATTTACTACATCCACTACCCCGATTGAATAATGAAAATCAAAGATTTTTTCCAAATGATTTTCTACTTGGTCTTTTGTATAAATAGCTAGGGCCATGATATCCTTATCTACATCTTCTAAATCATAAAGCTTCCTATCTTCGGTAAAGATTGTTACCTCATAATTTTTTGCATATAGGTCGATAAATTTTTGGGCAGCTGGCTTTTTTATTACAGATTTAAAAATCTCTTTGTAGGTGTCATTGAGCCTTACTAGGATATGGCCGCCGTTGTTGGCTATTATATAATCAGGAGCTATTTTTCCTTCAATAAGAGGGAAAAGATTGTGGTAGGACCTGCCTGTTACAAGGCCAAAAAGATTTCCAGCATTTTGGAAATCTCTTATGGCTTTTATATCGTTTTTACTTATGGACTCGTCTATTAAGATCGTCCCATCAAAGTCAGATGCTATTAGCTTCATCATCTTCTATCTTTATATATTCTATATTATTTTTCTCTAAAAGCTCTACCGCATAGTCATCCACACGATAGGCATTTCTGTAATAAATTTTCTTTATGCCTACCTGGATGAGGGACTTGGTGCAATTTAGGCAAGGAAAATGGGTCACATAGCAAATACAATTATTTACAGCTATGCCTTCCTTAGCACAATACAAAAGGGCGTTCATCTCAGCGTGGATTGTGGCTATGCAGTGGCCATCTCTCATGGTGTGGCCTATTTCATCGCAGTGGCTATTTCCCTTAATTGACCCATTATAGCCTGTGGAAACTATCCTATTTTCACCATTTACTATAACACAACCCACATAGGCCCTATCACAAGTTCCTCGCATGGCTACAGTTTCTGCCAACCTCATAAAATATTCATTCCATGTTAATCTATCTTTTGCCATTATTCACTCCTAAAATTTAAGTCTTATCTTAAATAGGATATCAAATAACTTGTAAGATATCAAGAGGGAAAGGCCGTAGGCTATGATATTTATGAAGATATTTGTGCCATCAGAGCTTAATATGCCTGCAGTTATCATAAAAAGTAATGAGGTTAGGCTTAGGATGCCAGACCACTTGCAAATATTTGAAATCACCTTACTTTTAACCATGAATCCTGATCTTTCTGCAGATGACTTTCCTATTAGAAAATAGGAGGCTACCCCTATTATTAAGGCTACAACTAAACCTGCCCACACGGATGATGTCTTTTCAAAGTTAACATTAATTAAGGATAGAAAGACTTGACCGGCTGGACTTAGAGCCCTTTTAAAGGCATAAAAGCTATCATTTGCTCTATTTACAAGGTCTTGACCAAATATTGCCAAGAAACAGAATACTAGAAGCTTAAACCACTCTATAAAGCCTATGGCAATTACTGAAAGACCCATATGTCCTAAGAAGTTGCCTGCTAATAGGCCTAGGGAAACGCCAACTAAACTCGTAGATATAAGAGATAGGATTGATTTTAAAATGAAAGTTCCCAATCCTTCAAAGCTAGCAAGATCAGAAAAAACTGAGCTTTTTACAATCCCATAAATTATAGCAGAATTTATGGCAAATAAGCCAAGGCCAAAGACTAAGCAGATGCCAATCTTCATGATAAATTCCTTTTTCTTTGACCAAGGCATCATCCTTGTAAAATCGTAGTAATTGAGGGATTCTTCAATTGATGTAAGTGCCATGGCAAGGATGAAAATGAAGGCTATCGTGATGCTCATAGCGCTAGTAAAATTATCTACCGCCTGATATTTATTATCCTCGTAAAATTCCATGATATTTAAAAAATCATTGTAGACATAATACTTATCAAGTATGCCATTTTTATCCATCTTTTCATATTCTTCTTCACTTAACTTCCTATCCATGTCTCTAGAAAGCTTGTATTTTTCAGCAAATTCTTCAGCAAGTTTTTTGCTATCTTCTAGATATTTTTCATCGATTTTCTGATCATCAAGGTGGACACTTTCCTTATTCATGTACCTTTCAATTTGTGTAAGAGAAGAGTGAAGTCTTCTTTTATTCCAATCTATATTTTGTTTTACTCCAAGGACATTTGAAAGAGTTAGGAAAAATCCTAAAAGGATAAGCCAAATAGCATATCTTTTCCAGGATATTTTTAATAGTTTCTTAAAATCTCTCATATTTTCCCTCCTGCTTCCATGTAGAAGTAATCTTCTATATTTAGACCTAGAATATCATATTGGACAATCTGATCATCTGATAGGTACTCGCTTAAGAGCTTATCATCGGCCTTGATCAAAATTACCTTGACTCTGCCAAGGGATGAGATTATCACGGCATTGTCTGCCAAGGTCTGTGGGAGTTTGTCCTTGACTACTACTTGGACTTTTCTGATATTTTTAGTGTCTTGGCTTGTGTTTTTGAGCTTACCATCCTTTGATAGGTAGAGGATTTCTTCACATATTCCAGCCAGATAATCTAGCTCGTGGCTTGAGGCAAGAACTGTCCTGCCAGCTTCCTTGGCATCTAAGAGGTAGGAGAGGATTAGCTTTTTATTTAGGACATCCATCCCATCAAGTACCTCATCGACAAGGATTATATCAGCCCCACTTGCCAAAATTGTAATTAGGCCTAGGAGATTTTTCTGACCCTTGGAGAAATTTCTAATATTTTTATTAGGATCAATTTCATTTTTATTAAGCTGGCAAAAGAAATAATCGCTATCGAAATTTTCATAAATTATCTTATAAAAATCTGGCACATCCTTTGCCTTATAAAAAGAAAAGTAATCGAACCTATCTGGAAGAAATCCTATGTGAGAAATTAATTTTGGGTCATCTGTAAGTTCCTTCCCATCTAGGCTAAAACATCCAGAATCTGCCCTATAAATCCCGCAGAGGATTTTAAGGAGGGTTGTCTTGCCTGACCCATTTCTACCTACTATGCCTGTGATAGTGCCTGGCTTTAGGTCAAAACTTACATCTTCTAGGACCTTGTTTTTGCCAAAGGTCTTTGTGATATTAGAAACCTTAAAAATCATCTATCTCACCTCTTACTTTCTCATAAAGGGATATAATCTCTTCCTTAGTCACCTGCAAAAAAATCGCCTGGGACATATCTTCTTCTAGTTTTCTAAAAAAGTCTTCCTTTTCTAGATTAATCTTCTTATCATCTAACTTGATAATTGTGCCTATGCCCGGCTTACTTTCAATAATCCCCTGACTAGCTAGCTCCTTAAATGCCTTGGAAACTGTGGTCTGATTGATCAAAAGCTCTTTTGATAAGTCTCTTACTGACGGGAACTTATCGCCATTTCTAAAGATGCCACTTGCAATGGCTATCTTTGTTTGATCAACTATTTGCATATAAAGAGGACTGTCAGAGCTTGTATCTAGCTTAAACATCTTAACTCCTTATTGTTTGGTTATCCACCATACATCATATAATAATTATATAAGCTTTCTTAATTTTTGTCAAGAAGAAAAGCCCTAAGACTAGCTTAGGACTTACATCAAAGGAGCAAATGGCTTTAGGAGTGCACCTGCTAACCTTGTTCTTAATTTTATATTTTCAATATCTTCTTCTGTGACAAGTTGACTAACTTCAAAAAATTCATCAAAATCTTCTTTTATTGTCTCAAGGGACTTAGATTTATAAATCAGGACTCCGCACTCAAAGTTTTGGAAAAGAGCCCTGTAGTCAAGGTTGATTGTCCCAACCATGCCAATTTTTCCATCGGCAAGCCAAGTTTTAGAGTGGACAAAGCCTGGGGTGTATTCATAAATTTTTACCCCGCACTTTATAAGTTCCGCATAATGAGTCTTAGCTAGGCTAAAGGCAATCTTTTTATCAGGTATGTGAGGTATGCAAATTCTCACATCTACACCCTTTTTTGCTGCTGCTTGAAGGCCTGATACTACTTCATTATCTACGATAAAATAAGGTGTCATGGCATAAATATAATCTCTGGCATTATTAACCATATCTAGGAAAATATTTTGGCTAAGCCTCTCATCATCGGTAGGATTGTCAGAAAAGGCCACATAATATCCATCGTGGCTTTCGATTGGCTTAGCCACTAGGTATTGATTATAATCTTCAACTACTCTTTCAGGATTTGCTGCATTCCACATGGTCAAAAACAAATTGGTAAGGGCATCTACTCCCTGGCCTTCAAGTCTAAGACCGCAGTCCTTCCAATGGCCGAACCTTTCATACTTGTTTATATATTCATCAGCAAGGTTGATTCCTCCAGTATAGGCCCACTTTCCATCAACAACCATAACTTTCCTGTGGTCCCTGTTATTTAGGTAGGTTGAGACAATTGGATACATCTTGGAAAAGACCCTGAATTTGATACCAAAGTCTTCCATCTCGCTTTCAAAATCACTGTGCAGCCTGGTAATAAGATTTGACCCATCTATAAGAAGTCTTACCTCAACCCCTTGATTGACCTTTTTGACCAGTTCTTCAAGGATAGTTCCCCACATATAGCCATAATCTAGGATGAAAAACTCCATAAAGATAAATTTCTCGGCCTTCCTTATATCCTTGATCATATCCTTAAACATGTCATCGCCAAGCTTATAATAAAAAGACCTGGTTTGATTGTAAACTGGAAAACCTCCTGTATTTTTAAGATAGGATGTAAGGTTAATAAACCTCTTATCTTCAGTATTTTCGATGGCTTCCTTGGTCATGGCCTTGTGGTGATTTTTGCTTGCATCTGCCTCAATTTCTAAGACCCTCCTATGTATTTTTCTATAGCCAATCCTAAAGTGAGCCATCAAAAAAGCAACCAAGGCAAAAGTAGGGGCCACAAAGATAAAAAGCGACCAGGATAGCTTCATGTAAGGATTCATATCATCTAGATTTAGGATAAGGATCATCATCACAAAGCTAATTACAGAAGAACCTCCCAATAACCAGTATTCATCAATAGCAAAGTGCCTATAAAGTCCATAAATTATAAAAATCTGACTGATAATCAAGAAGGCAAAAAGACCAGTTCTTGAGAATATAAGGCTGCCTATCCCCTTTTTAGTCTTCCTGACATATTTATTCTCTTTTACTTTTTTAAGCAATAATTTTTTCTTCTCGTTCATATGGTCATTATACCCTAATCCAATTATTTTTCTCTTATATTTGACAATATTGTTAAAGTTCATAAGATATATATAAAGATAATAAGGAGTTTAAATGAAGAATGTTTTAATTTTAAATGACTTCGTATCCAAAGGTAAGATTGCTGCAAGACTAATGGCATCAGTCCTAGCCTATATGGATGTGGAAGTTTTTTTGTTACCAACAGCAATGATTGCAAATAACTTTTCTCTAAGCGGAAATGCATTTTTAAATACGAATAGCTACATCAAAGATTGCCTAGATAATTGGACAAGGCTTGGCTTTAAGTTTGATACAATTTTTATAGGCTACATAGATGATAAGGACCAAAGAGACCTAATAAGAGATTTTCTAGAAAATCTAGACTATGAAACAACAATCATCCTAGACCCAATAATGGGAGATGATGGTAGTCTCTATCCAGGTCTTGATGATGGTAAGATTGAAAATTACAAGTCCCTTCTAGACCTGGCTGACATTGTAATTCCAAATGAAACAGAAGCAAAGTTTTTAGACCTTGATATAGATTCTTTTAAAGAAAATAAGAAAGAATTGATCATAACTTCTAGTAAGGATGAAGATAAGGATTGTGTCAAAGTCTATGGCAAAAATGAAGCTAAAATCTACTTTGATAAGCAAGACCTCAAGGTCGGTGGGTCTGGAGATTTGTTCGATGGCCTCTTCATAGGCTACAAATTGAAAAATTATGACACAGAAGCTGCAATCGATAAAACTTGCCAGGATATAATCAAAATCTTAAGGGCCAATGATAAGGATAATCCTGGTGCAAGCGAGGTAAATATAGAAAAATACCTTACACTTATAAAGGGATAAGAAAATGAAAATAGCAGATAAAGCCTATTTCAAAAAATCTCTTGAAATAGCCTGGCCAGCTGTTCTTGAGTTTTTATTTATTTCCATAGCAGGTATGATAGATACCTTCATGGTATCAAGTATGGGCCCATCAGCCATATCAGCGATAGGACTTGTTACCCAGCCAAAATTTATAGCCCTATCAGTTTTCTTCTCCATAAATGCATCTGTATCAGCACTTGTAGCCCGTAGGCAAGGAGAAGGCAAGAGATTTAAGGCAAATGAAACCCTTACAACAGCGCTCTATATAATGATATTTTTTGTAATAGTAGTAGACCTAATCATGATTCCTCTGGCAGATCCAATCCTTAAATTTGCTGGATCAAATACAGATACCCACGACCTAGCCTACCAGTATTACATAATAACCATGGTAGGAATGTTCTTTAACTGCCTATCAATGCTAATAAATGCTGCCCATAGGGGATGTGGCAATACAAGGATAGCCTTCTTTTCAAACCTTGTATCATCTTTTGTAAATATTGGATTTAACTTCCTACTCATAAATGGTAAATTTGGATTTCCAAAAATGGGAGTAGCCGGCGCAGCCCTTGCCACAGTTTTGGGAACAGTCGTAGCATCCATAATGTGTATAATAAGTCTATTTTCAAAGACTTCTTATATGAACTTTAGCCAAATAATAAAAAGTAAATTTAAATTTTCATTAGAAATTGCAAAAGAAATCAAAAACCTAGCAGTCAATATCTTCATAGAAAATGTATCAGCTAGGGTAGGATTCTTAGTAACAGCAATAACAGCTGCAAAACTTGGAACAGATGCCTTTGCAGCCCATAATGTCGGAATGAATTTCCTATCCATATCATTTTCCCTAGGAGATGGTATGCAAGTAGCAGCCATAGCCCTAACAGGAAATGCTCTCGGTGCTGGTCTAAAAGAAGAAGCTAAAAAATACGGCAAAACCTGCCAGCAAATAGGATTTTTAGCATCACTTATAATATCTGCAATATTGATATTTTTCGGAAGAAACATATTTTCTATATTTTTTAATAAAGAACATTTACTTGACATGGGCGTTGAAATTTCAAGGTTCTTGATATTTATCAACCTCATACAAATATCACAAATCATCTATGGGGGTTGCTTAAGAGCCGCAGGTGATGTAAAATATACCTTAGGAGTTGCACTAGTATCTGTTACATTGATCAGATCAATAGTAACTCTTATCTGTGTTAACATACTAAACTTAGGACTAGCTGGTATCTGGATTGGTATCCTATCTGACCAAGCATCAAGGTTTGTAAGTTTAAGATACAGATTCAACAAAGGAGAATGGGTACACAAAAAAATTTAGGAGGGTACAAATGAAAAAATTACTATCACTACTAGCTCTATCTTTAGTACTAACAGCATGTGGAAACTCAGCAGACAAGAAAGCTGAAGAACCAACAGAAACAACTACTAAAACAGAAGCTCCAGCAGAAGAAAAAGCTGAAGACAAAGTAGAAGAAGCAAAAGATGCTCAAGAAGATGCTGACAAAGCTGAAGATGAAGCAAAAGATGCAGCTAAAGATGCAGCTGAACAAAAAGTAGAAAAAGAAACAGAATCAAAAGACAAAGGAAATAACTAATAGTAATTTCACTAAGTCAAAAAGCCATCCATTTGGGTGGCTTTTAAATTTCTTCTGTGGTATAATAAATCTATATTTGGGGAATTAGCTCAGCTGGGAGAGCGCTTGGCTGGCAGCCAAGAGGTCAGGGGTTCAAGTCCCCTATTTTCCACCAAGTATCAAACATCCGAGGCATTGGTCTCGGATGTTTTTTATTGTAAGATATTTTTATGATATAATATAATTATCCCCGATAGAAAGGGGGTGATTGCCCATGGGGAGCAAAATATTAGAGCTACTTCTTATAGTATGCTCAAACTTTGTTTTACCCTTATTATCTAATATTCTTTTTGAAATTTGGAAAGAAAAAAGAAATAAGGAATGAAAAAAGAGGAGTTGCCGCTCCTCTTTTTTCGATGCCCTCATGGGAACAAAATATTTAACTTTGTTTCACAAAGTTTGAAAGCTTTGCGGCTTTTTTGATGGATAAGAGGTAGCTTCTCTTAAAATTATTATATAATAATTCCGCCATTTTTTCAAGTTCAACCACTTCATATTCAATTTCGGAGTATAGTCATATAAATGGAGGATTTCATGGATATGGAAAAAATTTTAAAAATCGATAATGATTTAGAAAGAAACGAAGAGCTTTATAAACTTTTTGACGAAGAAGCTCGACTTAAGTCGAGAACTGGCCTGGTTGAGAAAATTATTACCCAAAGGGAGATTAATAAATTAATTAATATAGATTCCAAAGTCCTTGATATCGGGGCTGGTACAGGTGTTTATACAATCCCCCTTGCCCATAAGGTTAAAGAAGTCATTGCCTTTGAGCCAGCTAGCTCAAATTTTAAGGCCTTAGAGGCGAAGGCTAAGGATTTCTCAAATATAAGGGCCTATAATAAGTCATCTTTTGACCTTAAAGACTTGGAAGATAATTATTTTGACCTAGTCCTAATCTTTGGTCCTATGTACCATCTCTCTAATGAAAAAGACAGGAAGGATGTCCTAAAAGAAGCCAAAAGAATCTGCAAGGATACTGGTCATATCTTAATTTCCTTTATAAACCACGATATGGTTTTAATTAGTGAAACTATAAACTTCAATACAGATATTTTTTCAGGACCTAGCTATGATAGTGAAAAACAAAGGTTAATTGATAGGCCCTTTGTATTTTTTAAGGTCAATGAAGCTAAAAAAATGATTGAAGAAGCGGATATAAAAATAAAAGAAATAATAGCAAGCGATGGTTATGCAGAAGTTTTGAGTAATAAGCTTGAGGAAATGACTGAAGAATCCTTTAAAAATTACCTAGATTGGCACCTAAGCCACTGCAAGGACCCAGAAAGTCTCGGTGCTACTAACCACCTACTTTTTGTATGCGAAAATAAAAAATGAAAAATATCAACTTATACATCCCAAAAGAAAGGGAATTAGACTTTGCCAAAAATCTCCTAAAAGATCCTGCCACCATAGCCTACAAGATTGGTGTAGCTCACTTCATTTATTTTTCAATAAAATTTTCATTGAATAGAGATATAATAATGATATAATAATGATATAATAATGATATAAAGGAGGCTTTTTTATGATAAACATTCGACCAGTAACAGATTTGAGGAATAAATTTCCTGAGATAGAAGAGACTGTTATAAATTCAAATTCACCAGTTTTTTTAACAAAAAATGGTTATGGAACAATGGTTCTAATGAGTATAGACCAATATTCTGCTCTTACAAATGAGATTGAAGTTAAACTTGACGAGGCTGACAAGCAAGCCGCTATTTCTAGCAAGCGCCTAAATAAAGATGAAGTTTTTTCTAAAGTCCGAGAAAGTATAAATGCAGAAGAAAACTTATAAACTAAGCTTCTTGCCACTTTTCCAAGAAGATCTATTAGCAATCACTAGCTATATTTCTTCAAACTTACAAAATCCAGCTTCTACTTATAGACTGGTTGATGAAATTGAAAATGCTATCGATAAAAGGCTAGAAACCCCATTGATTTTCGCTCCCTTCAATTCCAAAAAACATAGAGTTTATCCTTATTACAGGATTTATGTTAAGAATTATACTATTTTCTATGTAGTTATAGGAGACATTATGGAAGTCAGGAGGATTCTTTACTCGAAACGTGATTTTGAGAGTATACTATAATTCATTTTATAATATATAATCTTAATAAGCTGGTAAATTATAAATAATGAAAAATATTAAATTATATCAACCAAAAGAAAAGGAATTAGACTTTGCGAAAAATCTCCTAAAAGATTCTAAAACCATGGCCTACAACAAGGGCTATAATTTGGATTTTCCTGGCTATGATAAGGAAACTGGCACTATTACTCATGACCAGGCTTATTGGGAAAAATGGTATGACCTTTATTTTACTAATCCTGGCGAATATTTTTACGCCTATATTTATGACCAAGATTTAAAGGTCTTTGTAGGTGATGTGAATTTTCATCCTTCAAAACTTAACCCTTATACAAGGGATATAGGAATTGTGATTGAGGACGAATTTAGGGGCCAGGGCTACGGAAAAATTGGTCTTAGGCTTCTAATCAAAAAAGCTTTTTCCTTTGATTCTATAAGGGCTCTTGCCAATAATTTTGAAAAAGAACGTGCTATTGCCTTGAAAATCCACCAGGATTTGGGGTTTAAAATTATAGACGATAAGGAAAATGTACTTAAGCTTATTTTAGAAAAATAAAATTTCCAAAGAAAAACCAGCTTGATAAGCTTCAAAAAGCTCTTCAAGCTGGTTTTCTTTGTTATTAGATTTTGAAAAAACTATTTATTTAGTTTCTCATAGATTTCTTTAATTTTTTCTATTATTTTCTCATCTTTTATTTCAGTTATTTTTTCTACTGTTTTTTCTAGGCCAAGATTCTCTATGTCTTTTTCAAGCTCTACTGCTTGGCCATCTTCATTATTTCTAAAGTTTAGGGCTGCAGCTAGGCCTACTAAAAGATTATCTACTGGAAGCTTGTATTCTAGAGCAGTATTGATTGGTTTTACAAATCTTTCATTAACTGATAGCTTTCTTATTGGCTCCCTGCCTACTCTTTTTACATCGTCCTTTAGGTAAGGATTTTTAAATCTCTTGATGATTTTTTCTATATAGGCAAAATGGTCTTCCTTATTGAAGCCAAATTTTGCTATTAGGGCCTCGCCTGATTCTTGCATGATTTTTCTTACTTGGTCTTCTATTTCAGGATCATTTATAGATTCGTCGATTGTTCCATAAGCTTTTAGGCTTCCTAAATAAGCTGTAGAGGCATGGCCTGTGTTTAGGGTGAAGAGTTTTCTTTCGATATAGGCTTCAAGATTTCCTACGAGGTTCATTCCTTCAATTTGAGGAATTTCTCCCTTAAAGCCAGCTTCTTCTACATTCCATTCATAGTAATTTTCAACTGTTACATCTAGTGGATTTTCATTTTTAGATGGTGGTACTATCCTGTCTACTGAACAGTTTGGAAAGCCTACATACTTGTCAGCGTAGGCTTTGGCCTCATCATCAAGCTTTTCATAAACATAGCCCTTTAGGGATTCACTTGCCTTTATGGCATTTTCACAAGCTATGATATTTAAATACTTATCAGAATCTGCTTCAAATCTTTTTTCTATTCCACTTGCGATTTTTCCTGCAATTTTAACTAGGTTTAGAGGTCCAACTGCAGTTGTAATTATAGCTGCATCGGCTATTTCATCTACAATTTCATCTCTTGTTGAGTTTACAGCTGATATACCTTCTACTTTTATATCTTCATTTTCTACATCTTTTACATGGATTGTGTAGGCCTTTTCTTTGTTTATTAGGTCTATTACATTATCAAATACGTCTGCGAAAACTAGGTCGTAACCTGCATTTTTTAGGAGGTAGCCGATAAAGCCCCTACCTATATTTCCTGCTCCAAATTGTATTGCTTTTGTCATTTTACTCTCCAAATTCATCTAAAAAGTCTTGTTTATTTGTTGTATTTTTAAGTTTTTCTGTTAGCTCTTCGCTGATTTTAATTGCTACACTTGATAATACTTCTAGGTGCTCATCACCTTTTCCAGCTATACCTATTACAAGATAAGCTTTTTCTCCATCAAAATCTACTCCATTAGGATATTGAAGGAAAACTAGGCCAGACTTGTGGATGGTTTTTTTAGCTTCGTTTATACCGTGAGGAATGGCTATACCAAGGCCCATGTAGGTTGTTGCTAGCTTTTCTCTTTCAAGCATATAGTCTATATATTCCTTATCTACACAACCAAGTTGTACTAGTTCTTCACCTGCTCTTATGATGGCTTCTTCCTTGCTAACGCTGTCTAAATTTAAAAATATATTTTTTTCTTCTAATTTGATATTCATCTTATTCTCCTTCTTTTTCTATATTTTCCCTAATTATATTATATATTATTTCTCTTAGGTTACGGTCAATTTTATTTTGATTTAGAGTCCTAAGAGCCCTTAAAAAAGCATCATCACTTACAATTTTTTCACTGATTTCTGAGAAAAATTTTATTATCTCATCTTTTTCGTCAAGGCTTGATATCATTACAATTACAATATCATGACTATCTTCAATCTTTCCAAAACCTAGCTTTGGTCTATTTATCTCACATTTTGCATGGATCAAATAAAGATTAAATTCCTCATAATAGGTCGGATTTAACTTATTTCTTTCAACTATGGCTTCAAAAATCGTCTCTCCTTCTAGCCTATCATCCGAAACTAATTTTGAAGCTTTTTTATAAGGGTCATCTTTCTTTTCAAGATAAAAATACTTGGTATTTTCGTAAAGATTGTTGAGATTAGTTGAAATTTCGAAAATTTTTTGCCCCAAATCTATTTTGGATTCTCCTATCTCTTTCGAAGAAATTTCACTAAATGACTTTTTCACACTTCCACCATTATAGTATTTTTTTCTTGAAATCTCCCTTAACTTGGTGGTAAGTTTCAAATAATCATCTTCATCTGCTAAGGCAGGCATTTCTATATAGGCAAAATCGCTAATATCACCTTCTTCCATAAGGCTATTAATTTTAACGGTTGATACTATTAAATCTACATCATTTTCCTCTAAAAATTCTCTATTCAGATTCATTATAGAAGCATTATTTACTATATTGGCATTCGAGAATCGGTTTTTAATTTTAGTCGCAAGTAACCTTGATGTACCATAACCAGTAGGGCAAACTGTAAGGATATTAACCCCTACATTTTGGCTTATCTTTGATTCTATAGCTGTTATAAAGTGAATAGCTATATAACCAATTTCATCATCAGGTATTTGCGTATGGCTAGGTAATTTTCCCTCATCTCTGATGATGTCCGGACCAATTTCCTTAAGACTTTCATAGATTTGTCCATACTTATCTCTTATTTCATCCAGAATAGGATTTTTAATAGCAAGCCTGTATTTTAGCCTAGTTAAGGCTGGCATTATATGTGCCCTAAGATCACTTTCAAGCCTCAGGTCATCTTTAAGGTTGAGCCTGTAAAGCTTATCCATCTTTTCAATGAGTTTTTTTGTAATATTAAGGGACTGGCTAGCTTCATTTATATCAAAATTTTCGTTTTTGTCATCGGTTATTTTTGTGCCCTTAATATGCATGGCCACAAAATATATTTCGATATCAGGAATTTCTATATTAAATTCTTCTTCCAAGTCCCCTATGATTTCTTTGGCAAGTTCATAATCCTGGCTTGACTTAAGATTTTCAACCAAATCTTCGTTGAAATCTATTTTTTTATCCTGCCTAAGTCTCTCAATAGATAAAGAGATATGAACTAAAAGGCTAAAATAAGAGTTGTCCGAAATGCTAATTTTTAGCCTAGCAAAGGTCTTATCCAGTGATTTTTTGGTCCTATTTATGATATCTAGATCTATCATTGATAAGATATCATTTTCCCTTATGAGAGTTACCTTGACATCATCATAAATATCCCTCAATATTTCTATTTTCTTATCATCATCTAGCATATCATTGATAAGCTTGGCCTGGGCCTTCCTGATGGCCTTTTCCCTGCCTTCAATACTTACTCCCACTCCTCGCTTTCTGATAAGCTTTATGTCGTAAACTGACAACCATTTTTCAATTATGTCTAAGTCCTCTACCAAGGTTTTTTCAGATATTTTTAAATATAGGGTAAAAACAAAATACTTTATTGCTTGCTTGCTAGTTAAGAGTCTTGAGAGAATAAAATTTACCCTTTCAACCCTCTCATACTGCTTGGATGAATCCACCATTTCTAAAAGCTCATAAAGATAAGCAATTGATTCCCTAGATTCATTTAATATAAGACCTTGACCTGGTTTTTTGGTTAGAGAGAAGTCATTTTCATATAAAAAATCTTCAATAAGAGGCAAATCCCTTTGGACAGTCCTTGTAGATACACCAATTTTCTTAGCTATATCATTTACTGTTATATAGTCATCCTTATTATCTCCAATTATATGGATGATATTTTTTTGTCTTTGAGATAAATTATATGCCTTCAATGACCTCCCTCCCTTCTATTTATTATTTTGTAAATCTTTCGATTAATTGATTGATACCTGGATCTGCTAAGAAGTTTTTGATTGGAATTATTTCATATCCCTTAGTCTTGTCTACTCTTTCAACTAAGTTTTCATTTGTAACTATTATATCAGCCCCTTCTGGTATTTCTGAAACTGGTGCGTGAGTTACTTCAACATCATATGGTGAATCTTTGATTGCATTTCTAAATCTTGATGCACCCATAGCTGATGAGCCCATTCCCGCATCACAGGCAAAAACTACCTTATGAACATCTTTGGCTGCCTTTACTGTATTTGTAGTTGATGCTTCTTTCTTAACTTCGCCCTTTGATTCTGCCTTAGAACTTGCAAGATCTGATTTTGCCTTTTCAAAATCAACTGTGCCTCCCTTAGCAAAGGCTCTCTTTACAAAAATAGAGGCTATTAAAAATGATACTACTGCCGCTATTATAACAGAAATCATAATCTTAATATGGTCTCCAGGCGCTGCCAAAGACATTATTGCTATGATTGATCCAGGGGAGGCTGCTGATCTTAGACCAGTATTTAAAAGAAGATTTGTTAAAACTCCTGAAAAACCACCCGCTATTACAGCTAGTAATAGGTATGGATTCATTAGTACATATGGGAAATATATTTCGTGGATACCACCTAGGAAGTGGATTATCATAGCACTTGCTGATGAATTCTTTGAGTCACCCTTACCAAAGAAGAAATAGGCTAAAAGTATACCTAGACCTGGTCCTGGGTTAGCTTCTATTAGGTACATTATAGATTTACCCATTTCTGATACTTGGTTAGCACCAATTGGAGTAAATATTCCGTGATTGATGGCATTGTTTAAGAATAAAATCTTAGCCGGTTCAACAAAGATTGATACTAATGGAAGAAGTTTTTTGCTAATTAAAAAATCAACTCCACCTTCTAAAACAGCTGTTAAGCCTGCTAAAAGTGGTCCAATTCCGTAGTAACCAAGGATTGCTAGAAGCATTCCGATGATACCTATAGAAAAGTTATTGACCAGCATTTCAAATCCTGCTGGGATTTTTCCTTCAACACCCTTATCAAACTTCTTGATAACCCATCCTGCAAAAGGTCCCATGACCATAGCACCCATTAGCATTGGTATTTCAGCTCCTGCTATAACACCGGCTGTAGCGATAGCTCCTATTACTGCCCCTCTTTCACCGCCAACTAATTTACCACCTGAATAAGCTATTAGGGTTGGTAAGAGATATTTTAATAAAACATCTACCATTGCGGCAAGCTTTTCATTTGGTAAGTAACCTTTAGGTATGAAAAGAGCTGTGATAAATCCCCATGCAATAAACATACCAATATTTGGCATTACCATTGCGCTTAGGAACCTTCCAAAACGCTGCACACTATTTTTAATGTTAGTATTTCTGTCCATAATTTCCTCCTTTTTCATTTAGACAAATAAACTTCTTAATCTTATTATAGCTCTTTTCTATAGGCCTGTGCAAGCGTTACTAAGCGTAGTTTTGTCACCATCGTTGGTGACAAAATGTAAAATTAAAAAACCAGGGATTATCCCTGGCTGTCACATATCCATTATCTCCATCTTGTCTAGTTCATCTTTTTGTTTTTTCTTATTTTTGTAGTAAATATAAACCAAATACTGAATCATCGTTGGTATATTTGCTATAATAAGACCTATAATGAAGCCTGGTATGGTGACCTGATTTTCCCCATAGGCATCAAAAGTTACTTGTCCTATATACCAGGCAAGTGTACTTAGAAAAGATAAGATTGGTATTATTAACCCCCATCTTCCCTTGGTATTTTTACAAATTATGATTTGAATTATAAGTGGAATTAAAAAAGTATATATCCCTAAGCCTAAAAATAATCCTAATAATTTTTTCATTTCTCTCATCCTTCCCTTTTGTATTCTTCAATCAAAATCTTGGCAGCATCTAGGGTGATTTTTCCGTCTATGGCCATTGATTTAATTAGGCTTACATAGGACTTATCTTCCTTGTCTAATAGTTTTATTTTTTCAATCAGCCTATCAAGCCTAAGCCTGACTGTCGGATAGGATACGCCGTAGATTTTTGCCATTTCCTTTAAGGATCCCGATTCTAGGATAAATCTCTTGATAAAGTCGATTTCGCTATCATCGAGATTTTCTATCCATTCTCTCTTATCATTTCCCATGGCATCCTCCTTTGTTACTACCATTATAAACCTAAATAATATTAAAGTCAAATTTAATTTTATTAAATATAATCGAAAAACTTACTTTAATATTATTTTAATGTGTAAGATTCCCCTTTTAGGTTATATATAAAATAAGGAGGATTTATGAAATTTTTACACACAATGATTAGAGTCAAGGACCTTGATAAGTCCTTTAAGTTTTATACTGAAGAATTAGGATTTAGAGAATCAAGAAGAAAGGAATTTCCTGAAAAGAAATTTGATTTAGTTTATCTAATTCTCCCTGATTCACCAGAATTTGAATTAGAATTAACCTACAATTACGACCAGGAAGAGCCTTACGACCTAGGTACTGGCTATGGTCACATAGCTATTTCCCACCCAGACATTATCTCTCTAAGGGAAGATTTTGTGGCTAAAGGCTATGAAGTGACAGAAATTAAAGGCCTTAGGCCAGATTCTAATAAATATTTCTTCGTAGAAGACCCAGATGGTTACAGGATAGAGATTATCCAAGAAAGATAAAAAATCCGGATTTGATCTTTTGATCTCATCCGGATTTTTAAATTCTATAATTTATATTCTTCTTCTCTTTTCCAAAGAGGGTCTTCTATGCCTTGGCTTTTTTGTCTTTCATAATCATCCATTACTTCTTTTACCTTCTTAAAGAGCAGGAATAAGCTGATTACATTGATAAATACGATTATCCCAACAAAGACATCTATTATTCCCCAGACCACATGAAGGTCTAGTTTGGTTGAAATTATAAACATGGCAAAGGCTGTTAACCTATAAATCCAAAGTGGGATTTTTGCTTTTTCTTTAAATATTAGAAGGACATTGGTTTCACCATAGAATAAGTCTGCTATTAGGGTTGTAAAACCAAACATTAGCATAGCAAAGAATATCATCCAACGACCAAGGTTGCCAAGTTGTGATTGGAAAGCATCTTGGACTAGGACTATACCATCGTTACCATTTCCTAATACTCCTGTAAGCATGATGGCAAAGGCTGTAAGGGTACATATTATGATTGTTGTAACAAAGGTCCCAAACATGCCCAAAAATCCTTGCTCTGCCGGATGTTTAACATCTGCTGAAGCATGCATGATACCTGCTATACCATTACCAGCATCGTTTGAAAATAAGCCTCTTGCAACCCCATACCTAAAGGTGGTCATTACTGTATAACCACCAAGGCCAGCGAAGGCTTGTTTAAGGCCAAAGGCCCCTTTAAAGATATCTGAAAACATGGCTGGGACCTTAGTAATATTTGTAAGCAGGATAAATAAAACTGCAAGTATGTATAAACCCGCCATAACTGGAACTATCTTGCTTGAAATATCTGTAAGCCTTTTAACCCCACCGATTGTAACTATGGCAGCAATTATCGTAATCACTACCCCTATGTAAATTGGATTAATATTAGATACGCCTGTAAGGGCTTGAGCTATGGAGTTTGTCTGCATGAAGGCTATGCAAAGGCCTACACCAATTATGTAAAAAATAGCAGTTATGACTGACATTATTCTAGATTTTAGACCAAATCTCACATAGTAGGCAGGACCGCCCCTGTAGGTTCCATCTTCTAATTTTACCCTATAAATTTGTCCTAGTACTGTTTCAGCAAAGGTTATAATCATACCAAGTAGAGCTGTAATCCACATCCAAAATATAGCCCCAGGACCTCCAGCTACAAGGGCTGTTGCAACTCCTACAAGGGATCCTGTCCCAACCTGACCACCTACAGCTGTTGCAAGGGCTGCAAAACCAGATACATTTGAATCTGATTTCAGATTTTTCTTAATGACATGGAAGATATCCTTTGCATAGCGAAATTGGGGAAAGCCAAGCCTTATTGAATAATAAAGGCCCACCCCCAAAAGGACATAGCCAATTACATTGGCCCACATAAAGTTTGCAATATCAATAAATATATTCATAATTCTCCTCTCAATTTACTACATTTTTCGCTTTACCTGCTTGAAAGGCCCTGATATTATCTATGGCAATTTCTAGAAGCCTCTGACGAGTTTCAACCGGTCCCCAGGCCATGTTTGGGGTTATGATTATATTATCATAAGCAAGCATTGGGTTATCGTCATTAATTGGCTCAGTTTTATTGACATCAAGGGCTGCCCCATAAATCTTGCCTGAATCTAAGCCTGCCATTAGGGCATCCTCATCAATTAGGCCGCCCCTTGCTGTATTTATGATAATAACACCATCTTTCATCTTAGAAATTGAATCTTCGTTGATAATATCTTTTGTCTGATCATTTAAAGGTAGGTGAAGGTCTATTATATCGGATTTCTCAAATATTTCATCCTTAGTCACATATTTTACGAAAGCCTTTGCCTCTTCATTCTCGCTCCTATTGTAGGCAATAACTTCCATTCCCATGGCCTTATATATTTTGGCAGCTGCAAGTCCAATCTTACCAAGTCCCATAATACCAATGGTTTTGCCAACTAGTTCTATTAATGGAAAATCTCCAAAATACCAGAAGCCTTCCTTTTTCCAGCGACCCTTTCTAACTTCCCATCATGGTGACCTACCCTTGTTGTTAGCTCAAGAAGGAGAGCAAGGCCAAACTGGGCCACAGCATCAGTTCCATAAGCTGGCACATTTGTAACGACAATCCCATTTTCCCTAGCGGCGTCTAGGTCAATGCTATCAAAACCTGTCGATAAGACCCCTATATATTTTAATTTTGGGAGCTTTTCCATAGCTTCTCTAGTTATTTTTGTATAGCAAATAAGGAGAATTTCAGCATTCTTGGCCCTTTTAATTATTTCTTCTATGTTGTTTGGGCATTCCTTATAAACTGTCACATTTCCAAGCTTCTTTAGGCTATCAAAGCTCATATCGCCTGGATTTAGGGGTTTAGAATCAAGAATTACAATATTTGTCATTAAAATCCTCTCTTAACTTATCAAATTCATAATGACTTAGACCATAATCTCCTAGTTCAAATCTTCCCAATCTATGAAAATCAGACCCTCCTGACATGATGAAATCAAATTTTTCAGCAATTTCCCTTGCTCTTTCAAAATCATCGCCCTTCATCCTGGAGTGATTGATTTCAATTCCTCTTAGGCCAAAGCCTGCGTACTTTTCAATCTCATCCCAATTGTCATATTCTTGTGGATGGGCAAGAATTGATAGGCCAGAATCTTCATTTATGGCAGAAATGGCATCCTTTACTGGTATGTAGCCCATTTTCCTTGCTAAATCATTTGTAGTTTTTTCCTTAAAGATATCCTTAAAGCCAAGACCCTCCATCTTTTCTGGATACTTGGCCTTTAGGGCCCAAAATATATCTGACTTATAGATTATGGAATTTGGGGCAAATTTTTTGACAAAATCATAGTCAAGGTCAAATCCCTTTTTAGCAAGATCTGGCAAAAGCTCGATGTGACAGGCTTCTCTAAGCTTATTTGTATGATCATTAAGTTTTTTAATATTAGGCGTGGAATCTGGCAAGAAAAGACCTACTATGTGAACTTTTTTACCCACTTCATAGTCATAGGCTGATATTTCTATCCCCTTTATAGTTTCAAGACCGTAAGCCTTGCCAAGAGTCTTGATTTTGTCATAGTGGTCGCACCTGTCGTGGTCTGTTATGGCAATTTTTTTAAGGCCTGCCTCAGCCATCATTTTTATTACTTCTTCTATATCATAATCCCCATCTGAATAAGATGTGTGCATATGTAAGTCTGCGTATTTCATAGTTCCCTTTCTTTTTGGAAGAATTTTTTAATAAAAAAAGGAGCCGTTTTGCCAGCCCCTATTTTTATTTATTTGGAGTCAATTTTACTGTAGATGTGAGAATGTCAGAATAAGTGTATGACACTGTTCTTTCCACATCAAAGTCGTTGTTGACCTTTACTGTAAATACACTTGGAAATGCATCTACTATGACACCTGTCTTAGTTTTAACTCTCTTCCTGCCCATATCGGCCTTGAGAATTACTTCCTTACCTACCGAACTTTCAACTTCTTTTCTAATATCGTGAACTGATCTTTGTGCCATTTAATCATCCTTCCGTTTGATACTTATATAATTATACCCTAGAGGGACGTATTTGTCAAAAAATATATATTATACATCTGCTAAAAGTATTGTCAAATATTTTTCGCAAAGTTTTTATAGCTGATCAAATGGGTAGATATCAGTATTTTAGATATGTTTATAGAAGGCAAGATATGCTTTAAAAGTCTGATATAAATCTGCCTTTGAGATAACTTCTAAAGGAGCATGCATAGATACCACTGGTGTACCGCAATCGACTACACTCATGCCGTATTCTGCAAGGATATAGGCGATTGTTCCACCACCACCTTGGTCGATTTTACCAAGCTCACCTGTTTGCCAAATAGCAGCATCTTTTCCAAAGGCAGTCCTTACTTCAGCTAGATATTCGCTGTCAGCATCATTTGAGCCACCCTTGCCACGGCTGCCTGTATATTTAGTTAGGCAAACCCCATGGCCAAGCTTGGCTGTATTCATCTCTTCTGTAGCCTCTAAGAAATTTGCATCTTCTGCTAGGGTCACATCTGCTGAAAGCACCTTAGAATTTCTAAGTGCACGCTTTAAGCTAACAACATTTCCCTTGCCAAAGGCATTTAGGATTTCAAGGGTCATGTCTTCGAAAAATTGGCTGGTCATGCCTGTTGCACCAACAGATCCTATTTCTTCCTTATCTACAAATAGTCCAACTAGGGTCTTTTCTGGATTTTCTACTTCTAGAATTGCCTTAAGGGCTGCATAAGAGCATACCTTATCATCGTGGCCATAGGCCATAATCATTGACCTATCAAGGCCTACTTCACGAGCCTTTGTAGCAGGTATTACATTTAGCTCAGCTGTAAGGAAATCTTCCTCTTCTATTCCATATTTTTCATTTAAAATCTTAAGGACATTCTTCTTAATAGGATTTTCCTTCTCATCCTTAAGTGGAATTGAGCCAACCATGATATTAAGTTGCTCACCTGTTATAACTTCGCTGGCCTTTTTTTGGTTAAGGTCAGCTGAAAGGTGGATTAAAAGCTCAGAGATGAAAAATACTGGCTCATCGTCCCTTTCTCCTATTGAAATATCAACTTTTTTTCCATCCTTAGTAAAGGCTACACCCACAAGGCTAAGGGGAATATTTGTCCAGTGATATTTCTTAATACCCCCATAATAGTGGGTCTTAAGGTAAGCTGCATGGCTTTTTTCAAAAAGTGGAACTGGCTTAAGGTCAAGCCTTGGGCTATCTAGGTGGGCACCGACAATAGTCATACCCTTTTCTAAATCCTCCCTACCAATCACAAACATAGCCACAGCCTTATTTCTATTGATAACATAAGCCTTGGACCCAGCCTTAAGGTCACCACTTGCGATTAAATCATCAAGATTTCTAAAACCAGCTGCCTCAGCTCTTTTAACAATCTCCTTAACAGCCATTCTCTCAGTCTTAGACTTATCCATAAATTCTAGATAATCTTTAGACATAGCTTCTAACTTATCAAGGTCATCATCATCCATGGCAAGCCAAGCATTAGTTCTTTTATATTCCATATTTCCTCCCAATAAAAAGGAGACCTTGGTCTCCCGACTTTCTTTTTATATTATTATACTAGTTCATGAGAAAATTTACCTATTTTTTCAAATTCTTACAAACTAATAGGGGCTAAAATCCAGCCCCTTTGTAACAAAATTTTCTAATAAGTTACTAAAATTTTTAAGATATAATCCTCTTTCTTATCCTTAAATAACTTATCCATATCATCTACATTTGCCCACTTTAGTAAAATTTCTGAAGTTTCTCCTCTTACAACATTAAGCACAAATTTTTGTACAGCTGCAGATGGTCCTTCGACCATATTTTCGTTTTTAATTGGAAAATCAATCCTACTATATGAAGTCAAATTCATGTATTCTTTTTCATCAAGACTCCAATAGTTAATAAGAGGTCCTTGGGGAAGAGTAATCTCAACAAAGTCCCTATCCCCATCCATTTTAACTTCAATTTCAGATTCCATTTGTGATTGACCTACAAAATCTATAGGATAAGATTTGCCATTGATCATTACCAGATTGTTTTGCGGGTATCCCTTATCATCGACAGGAAATTCTATATCCTCTTTCTTTTCTGATACAGATTCTTTACCACAGCTTACTAGTAAAAACATGCCAGCAAGCAAAAATGCCCAAAGGAAAATTCCTAAAAGCTTCTTAAAACTCCAAGACTTAGAATAATTCATAAAATCCACCTTCCTTAATTTTTTAAGCAACAGTCTTAACAAGCAATTATCAACTATATTTAGAAGATCTTATCTAATATTAATTTTGGGAAAATCTGATGTTAAGACATCTACAACATTATCTACACCAATTATTACAAAGTGTATTATTTTATTATCCTTAATATGATCTACTTCTTTCTTTAACTTGCTAATATATTCTGAATCTTCAGCATAATAGAATGGGTAGTAATCTCCTTCTTTACCTATCCACCAGCTTGGCTTGTATAATTCCAAAGTGTTTGAATAGAGGTAGACTATGTCAGCAAATATCAAGTTGATTTTGATATGATTCTTTTCAGCTTCTAAGTTATTTTTTAGACCCTCACCGTCCCATTTTATTTGATCTATATGTATGAAATCTTCCCTATAATTTTCCACTTGAAATCGCTTAAAATTATCCATATAAATTCCTTCTAACTTGTTAAATATCCTTTATTTTTTTATACCCAAATAAAAAACATCAAATACCTCATAAAGATAATTTTATGCAAGGAAAAAGGAAAGTACAGATTGACCTGAACCCCAAAATCCGGAATACGGATGGAGGGGTTTTTGTATGCCAAAATATACAAAAGAATTTAAAATCAAACTAGTAA
>NZ_JBGMEF010000030.1:0-14493 GCF_046365475.1 Anaerococcus kampingae | reverse complement strand
CTATACACAAAATTTTACACAGTCTCTGATGGCTTCTTCTTTTTCAGGTGTACACTGTGGAATAATTTGTTTCTCCTTTTTAGACTTGTTGTAATGTTCTCGTAATTCTATTCCACATTTCTTTTTTATCTGTGCAATATATAATGTCGAAACTTTTAATTCAAATTTATTCCAAACATATTCTTTGATTTGGGCATATGTTGCCTTACTTTCAGCACTTGTCAAATCCATCTCATCCAGCTCAATTTCAACGTCTATATGTTTATCGACATCGAGTTTGGACAAAATTGCTACCGTCTCCACATGTGTTGTCTTTTGCTTGGGAACATAATTTATTATCCTCGTCATTCTTGTAGGAACACAATTTATCACTGTCATTGTCTTTGGCATTTTTTCTTTTATCTTTGAAATTATTAGAATCTTGACTATCTTTAACTCCTGTTTTGAAATAGAATGTTAAATCATATGGATGAACTGTTCCGTCTTTGTCAATTCTTCCCACCACGACTTTATCAACTATGCTTTCAAATACTGTTCTATTAAATTCCTCTATAATTTCTTTGTTTTCTAAGACCTTTTTAAATTGCTTTAATCTTTCTTTAATAGAGTTTTCATCTTTGATAGTTAGCTCTAGTGTTTTCTTTTCATCAAGTAATTCTTCTTTTTGTTTTGTAAGTTTTTTAAACTTTTTAGCATAAACTTCTTCGTCTATACTATCTTCTAAATGAAGATCAACTAACTTTCTTTCTTGACTAATGATTCTATTTAATTGGTTTTCTATCTTTTTCAGATCCTTGACTAAAGTATTATCATTTATTTCTTCTTCTACAATTTTTAAAAAGTCATCTATTACTGTTGAATCTGCATGGCATAATTGCCTATAGCTTTCAACAAATGCTTTTTCTATTGCTGCTTCTTGTATTCCTTTTGAATGAGGGCAATATTTTTTACCTTTTTTTGTTGATCTTACACATTGCCAGTTGATTTTTTTGTAAATTGAACTGGTGTGCCAGGTTCTTCTTGAAAGTATTTCTCCACAAAATCCACATTCAAGCATACTTGAAAAAGCATATTGCCTTGATAGTTTCTCTCTTTTTCTATCCTTATTAGCAATGGTGTTTCTATTTTGTGCTCTCCTGAGTCTAATCTCTTGTGCCTTTTCAAAATCTTCTTTTGATATAATTGGCTCGTGATGATTTTCAATGTGGTATTTATCAGATTCACCAAAGTTTGCTAGTCTTCTTTTTGTTATGGGATCAACTGTGAAGGTCTTTCCCATTAGTATATCTCCAATATACTTTTCATTTTTAATTATTCCTAACACTGTAGTATCAGACCATTTTGTTTTACCTCTCGGGGTGAGATATCCTTGCTCTTCTAGTTCCCTGCCAATGACTGAACCACCATTACCCTCTAAATATCTTTTGAAGATATATCTGACAATTTTAGCTTCTTCTTCATTTATAGAGATGCTTTTTGTTATAGGGTCATAATCATATCCAAGGCAACCTTGAAAACCAATAAGCTCCCCCTTTTCCATTTTCATTTTCAATCCTTTTTTTTACATGGGCTGAGGTATTTTCTACTTCTTGTTGGGCTACTGAACTTAATATTGTTAATAGTAACTCTCCATCCATTGTCAAAGTATCTATATTTTCTTCTTCAAATACTACACCAACATTGTTTTCCTTTAATAGTCTTACATACTTTAAAGTATCTAATGTGTTTCTTGCAAATCTTGATATAGATTTAGTAATTATCATGTCTATATCTCCATTTTGGCAATCACTTACTAGTCTCATGAAGTCTGCTCTTTTAGTTGCAGTTGTTCCTGTTGTTGCTTCATCTGCATATATACCAGCCAAAGTCCATTTCTTATTATTTTTTAATAGTATTTTTGAGTTTTAATGATTAAATTGAACATAAAAAATGAGGACTTATGCACATAGGCATAAATCCTCTAAAATAAAAAAATATTATAAAGTTTATATTATGGAGTATTCAAAAAAATACTATTCATAACTTCTCGTTTTTCTTCCGTTTTTATCATATGTCCCTCTTTTAATTTACTAATGTATGCATTTTCATAAGTAAGTAAAATCAATCACTTTATCACAAACTGAATCTAAAAACTCAACATCATGGGATATTATTAAAATCAACTTATCTTCTTCCTTTACTTTCTTTATGTTTTTAGCTACTATTTTCATATTTCTATAGTCCAATCCACTGGTTGGTTCATCGAAAAATAGAATTTTCTTGTCGGATAGTAAAGCGGATAAGATAATTACTCTCTGTTTTTGTCCTCCTGACAAGGTGTGAGGATTCCTATCACTGATATTTTTCAACTCCATATCTTTTAACCAAGTATCTAAAGCATTATCATCTTTAATATTTGATGTTAATACTATTTCATCTTTAACGCTGTCCGTGAATAACTGACAGTTCACTTCCTGCATAATAAGCAGGCTCTCATTTAGCCTACTTTTTATATTTAAATTCTCATCATCTTTTAAAATTTTACCTTTATTATCTTTGTTTAAGCCACATATAATTTTTGCTAATGTAGACTTCCCAATTCCATTTTCTCCAACAATTCCAATAATATTCCCATAAAAAAATTTAAGATCCTCAATGGACAAAATTATTTTGGTATTTCTTTTGAATATTAGATTTTTTAACTCTAATAAAGTCCCTTTATTTGAAGTTTCAAAATCATCAAATCTTTCAATAGCTTTATAATCAGAATGCCTAAGTCCTGTTCTCATTCGTTCATCTTCACTTAGATTTTCAATTTCGTCCATACTATATTCTCTGATGATTTTTCCATCCTCTAAGTATATTGCTCTATCAACAATGTCTTTTAAATACCACAACCTGTGTTCTGCAATAATAATAGTTTTTCCTAAAGATTTAAGATTTTTTATTGTAAGCGATAGTTCTTTCATTGACTTTATGTCTAAGCTTGAAGATGGTTCATCAAGAATAAATATCTCAGGGTTTAATGCGTAAATGCTTGCTACAGCAATCTTCTGCTTTTCTCCTCCAGAAAGATTGAATATATTTTTATTCATCAAGTTTTCAAGATGAAGCTCTTTTTCAACTTCTTCAATCCTTTTGTTAATTACTTCTCTTTGTATTCCATAATTTTCTAAACCAAAAGCGATTTCATCGGTTGTATTGGTTGTATAAAATTGTGTTTTAGGATTTTGAAAAACCGAGCCTACATTATTAGATAATTTATAAATTGGTGTGGTAAATGTATTCATACCATTGACCATAACACTGCCAGAAATGTCCCCATCATAAAACTCAGGTATTATACCGTTCATAAGCTTTAATAGAGTCGACTTTCCGCAACCGCTCCTACCACATAGAAGAATGCATTCCCCTTTTTTGATTTTCAAATTTATATCTTTTAATGAGTAATCAGATCCTCCCTTATACTTAAAACTTAATTCTCTAATTTCAATCATAAGTCCCACCCTGATACTTTCATAAATATTACTATTGATAAAATTAAAATCATAAGAATTAGAACACCAATATCATTTTTTCTAAACTTAATTAGGTGTCTACTTGTTTTGTTAACAGGAGCATCGAGTCCCCTTATAATGGCTGATTGAGAGAGCTCATCCCCAATTTCTATCACACTTACGAACAATGGCACAAAAAAATATTCCATAATTAATGTTGGTCTTCTTGTTAAATTGATTAAGTTAAAATTAATTCCTCGAGTTTTCATCGCCATATTTATATGACTCCATTCGTCTTTAATAGTAGGCAAACATCTAAATATTACAGAAATCATTATGAGCGAGTCTTTTGAAAGTTTTAATTTTTGTAAAGTTGCTACTGCACTGGAAACAGATGTGGAATTTAAAATCCATTTACCCACGATAATACATGGCAAAAATTTTCTTCCAATTGCTAAGATAAATAAAATTAAATTCAAAAGAAAATTCATATTAAAATAGGCTAAAGATTTTTCCAATACTACACTTATTACAAAAAATAAAATATACCTTATAGTGGATTTTTTATAACCATCGCTAATAATAATGACAAGGAAAAATAATGTAATAAGGCTTTGATAGATCCAATCAAACCCTAAAAAAATTAAAATATTCGCACCTATAAGCAAGATAAGTTTTGTTCGGAGGTCATATTTTGACCCCAGAACAAACTTTGAATTTTCCATTATAAAACTCCTGCGGATTCCAACTTTTTATTTAATATTTTTTTTGTAAAATAAGAACCAATCAAAGAGAATATAAATGTTCCTATAATCATAACTGGTAACATCCATATCGGTGTCCATGCCCTTACTGTGTTACAAAAGCTTTGATCTAAGCCACCTTTTATTACACTTTCAAAAAATGCTTCTCTCATAACCCAAATTGGTAAAAATCCTCCAAATAAGTTTAGAGAAAAAAACATATGACTAATTGTATTTTTCTTAAAGTCTGTATAATTCCCACCTTTTGCTATGAACATAGCAATTATTCCGGCAGGCACTGCCACTAATGGTGCAATTGGAATATGTCCAGTTGCAACTAATAAAATACTTGGTAAGATAGCTGCGATTACAATAGCAGTGGCTGACTTTGTTTTTGCAAGAAGCATATGATAGGTTGGTGCAGCAAGTAGTGCTACAAGCATAGGCATTAGTAAAAACAAAACAGGGACAGGCATAGATATTACCCCAATAACTGCATATGTTACAAAGTAAAGTGCAATCAAAACACCGGCTGTAACTGCATTTTTTGATGATTTCTTTTGTGTTTTCATAAATTTCCTCCTTTAAAATTGATTGTTACTGTACAATCTTCCATTCTTTAGACTTTTCTTGATAATTCCATAAGTCTTTATATAGTCCTTCATTTTTAATAAGTTCTTCATGCTTCCCAACTTCCTCTACCTTTCCTTTGTTTAAAACAACAATTTTATCAGCTCCCATTACGCTCCTTAATTTATGAGCTACAACCACAACTGTTTTATTTTTAATTAAATTTGATATTGCTTCTTGTATAATAAGTTCATTTTCAGGATCAAGCGAAGATGTTGCTTCATCAAGTAGTATTATTGGGGCGTTTTTTAATATTGCTCTCGCTATTGATATTCTTTGTTTCTCACCTCCAGACAGAGTCGCACCTCCTTGTCCAATCATAGTGTCAAATCCATCATCTTTATTGACTATAAAGTCATAAGCTCCTGCCATTTTTGCAGCATTCATAATTTCATCTTTACTTGCATCTTCATTTCCAAATTTTATATTGTTATAAATTGTGTCTTTAAAAAGATACACATCTTGAAAAACAACAGAAAATTTATCCATTAATTTATCAGGGTCGGCTGTTAGCAAATCTACTCCACCAATTTTAATTGTCCCTTCATTAGGATCATAAAATCTGGAAATTAATTTAATTAGTGTAGATTTTCCAGAGCCAGAGTAACCAACAAAAGCAGTTAATTCGTTTTCATTAATGTCTAATGAAACATTATCGATAACCTTAGATTCCTTGTAAGAAAATGAAACATCACAGATTTCAATTTTGTTACTATCGTTTAAATCGCAATTTCCTGACATAGGTTTAGCGTTAAGTAAGTTAATGATTCTCTCTCCTGAAACTGATGCCATTTGTAGACCTGTATAATTTACAAGTGCAAGCTCCAAAGGATCAAAAATCCTTGTGCCTACAAATAAGAACATTAAAAATGTATCAATTTCCAAAGATCCATTTATAAACAAATAGGAACCCGCTAAACTCATCAAAGGAAGTCCTATTCTTAAAATCATACTTGCTATAGTAGTTAATGAACCAACTCCTTTCTCACTCTTAATATTTGCGTCTCTCGAGTTATCTATATCTTCTTCAAGCTTTGTTAATGTATCATCTAAGCTGTTATAAGCTTTTAGAGTCTTAATAGCATCCAAATATTCGTTTATATCTTCTTCCTCTTTTATCCTCATTTTCTTTGTTTTCAAATAAATTTTTTTCTGAAAGTTTTGCATGAGTGTAAGAAGTAGAACAGAAATCGGCAATCCAATAAGTGTTGCTATTCCCATTTTTACATTAATTACCAAAAATAATATTGAGCAAAGAACCGCTACACATATACCACTGAAAAATTGAGGTAATTGATGAGTTACTGCCGTTTCAACTTTGAAAAAATCATTCATTAATGTATCTAAGATCTCTGCTGAGCTTTTCCCTGAGATATAACCTATTGGTAGTTTTCTTATGTGGTCTGCAAGCTCTATTCTCCCATCTGCACTTGTCTTGTAACCAAGTTCATAGGTATATTTTGTAGCTAAATTTTCCAATAAGAATGTTACAAAGAAGAATATTGCCATTATCCCAAAATACTTCCATAAAATGCTCGTATCTATACTATCTGCACCTCTATTTAAAAATAGTGTTTCTACAATTTTCGCCAAAGCAATAAATGGTATAAGGTTTGAAATAGATGCCAAAACATTTAATATAATGGATTTTCTTATGTTATTCATCTTCCCTAAAGTAATATTTCTTATCATTCATTCTCACTCCCTTCTATATCCATTTGCCAAATATTTGTCTTCTTATAAATATCAAAGAGTCTCTTATATATTCCATCTGCAACGATTAAATCTTCATGCTTACCTCTTTCTGCAATTTTTCCATCAGATATTACTAAAATTTGATTTGCATGCTCTATGGTATTTAACCTATGAGCAATCATGATAACTGTCTTATCTTTAACCAATTCAGACAAAGCTTCCTGCATAAGATATTCATTTTCAGAATCAGCAAAACTTGTTGCTTCGTCTAATACTAATATTGGTGCGTCCTTTAAAATCGCTCTTGCTACGGCAATACGTTGTTTCTCTCCTCCAGATAAATAAGTTCCTTTACCCAAAACAGTATTGTATCCATTAGGGAGTTTTTCAATAAAATCATGACATCTTGCTTTTTTGCATGCTTTTATGACATCTTCTTTTGTAGAACCTGTCTTTGCCATAGCAACATTATTGAAGACTGTATCTGTAATAAGATCACTGTCTTGAAAAACGAATGCTATCTTGTCCATTAAGGCACTCATTGGAATGTTTTTTATGTTAACTCCACCAATTTTAATAGAACCTTCTGAAGGATCATAAAATCTGGGTATTAGCGTTCCAATGGTAGATTTGCCTGCTCCCGAATAGCCAACTAATGCTGTAACTTCTCCTTGTCTAGCACAGAAGCTTATATTCTTTAAAACCTCTTCATTTCCATAAGAAAAGCTTACATTATTAAATTCAAGATCATGACCTTTTATCTCTTCCTCGATATTTTCAATTGCCAATTCTTTTTGATCTATAATTTCGTAGATTCTCAAAACAACTTCATTTAGTAAATTCATTCCTTCTGCAAAATCTCTAAGTTTTAATGCAGGTACGCTAATGGCAGGTACAAGAATCAAATAGAAAATAAAGATTGTAACAAAGTCCAAATTATTGTTTCGTGTCATTAAAAATATTCCTACAGGAACTATGAATGTAGCCACAGATAAAATAAACATTCTAAATGAGACAAATCCTGGTCTTATCATCGATGTCATCGAACTTGTAAAATCTCTATATTCTCCTACTGACTTTGAAAAAGTTTTAAAAGATTTTGCTCCTGTTCCAAATATTTTAACTTCCGGCATACCTTTAACATATTCAGTAGTTGCTGAATTAATTTGATCCAAAATCGCAAAGTTCTTATCAAGTCCACCCGACTTTATAATCTTTGCCATGATTGTAATCTGAATTCCTAAACCAACAAATATAATTAACAAAGTCGTAAGACCTAATATTAAATTTATCTTTAACATAACAATCATCATTGCTAAAATTAGTGCTAAAGTTGAAATTAAATTTGGTAATTGATGAGAAAAGTATCCCTCAATTTGATTCATATCCGATCCTAATACTTGCCTTATTTTTGACTTGTTGTCCCCAGTGAAAAATCCTAAAGGAAGGTTCCCAATATGAAATAATATCTTCTTTTTTAAGTTAGCTATTAAAACATATGAAAACTTATGGCATAAAATACCTCCAATGTAAGTTAAGCAATATGACAATACCACTGCTGCAAGTCCATAGGTGCAGAACTGTATTGTACTTTGTTCTAATTTTCCATATAAAAATAGAGATTTTATGACTTTGTATATCACCAAAATTGGACAAATACTTAATAGCATACCAAGACTAACAAATAATATCCCTCCTACAAGTTGTCCTTTTTTTATTTCACTGTAGGAAATAATATCTTTGATTGATTTCTTCTTTTTCATCTAAAACATACCTCCTTACCGAACGAGTTCGTTCATTTGCCTTAAAACTAATACAAGGAAAACACCATTGATGTTTCCCTTGTAAAATACTTATATTTTATTTTTTTCTAATGAGGTCTTTGAAATAGTTCGCTTATTATTCCAAAGGCTTCACTTGAATTTGTTTTGTTTTCTCCCTTAATAATATAGTCGTTATATATTGTTCCAACAGCTCCGTATAAAATAAAAGCTGCAAAACTTCTCACATTTTCTCTGTTTATTCCCATATTATTTTCTATTTTTTTATTTTCAATTCCTTCAATTATAAACTCTGAATAGACATCTATAAATTTTCCAATGTAATGAATTAATTCCCATAGCCTGTAAGAGTTATCTGTAATTGAATTCTCTTTCGAAAAATTATATCTTGTTGTAAATTGACCGATATCTTTTACTATAAGTTCTCTTACAATTTTTATTCTTTCTTCGTAATCCATTTCCTTATTTTGAAGTATATCCAACTTATTTTTTAGTTTTTCTTCAAAATATGTTTCCATACAAGCCAAGAAAATATCTTCTTTTGATTTGAAATAATAATAAAACATTCCCGGCGCTCCGTTAACTTCTGCGAGAATATCTCTAACAGAAACTTTCTCATACCCATACTTTTCAAAAAGTCTGGATGCTATGTTTATAAGCTCCTGTTTTCTTTCTTCTGGATCTTTTACATTTCTCTTTGCCAAAACCTCACCACCTATCGACCGACACTCGTTCTATTAATATAGATTATCATTTTCTTATACTTTTGTCAATAGTGCCCTGAATTTATATTCTGAGTATGGTATAATTTTTTTTACTATAAATAAAACGCTTGACGCTTATAACTTTAATAGCAAGCACAGTAAGTGAGTACCCACTTACGAAAAATTGATGAAGCAGAACCTTTATGGACTGCTTCTTTTTTTATCAATTTTACCTTGTTAGGGAGAACCCTAAGACCCCGAAATATATTTTATAAAGGAGAATAAAATGGCAAATAGATTTATGAGAAAATAGAAAAAGAATACTCTCATAAAAAAGTTTACTTAACCGAATTAACCATTAACTACAGCAGAATTATTAGAAATTCTCTAAATTTATATCGAATTAAAAATCCATTTATTTATACATTAACTATATTCCATCCATCCTTTTGTAATCTGTCTTTAATATCATTATTTATAGAATCTTTTGGGATAGCCATACAAACCAATCCTCTGGCTCTTGACAATGCAACATATTGACATTTTAATCTTTTCTCCATAGTTTTATTAATATTAGATTTTCCTCCATATAAATAATTGTTTATTGACTTTATATTATGTGTTCTCATATATGTTTCAACAACAAGTGTGGCTAAATGCGTTTTCCCTTTTACCGAGTGAATACTACCAAATATCATATCTACACTTCTATTCTTTTCATTGTCAACGTATTTATATATAACATTTTTTTCATTTTTAATATCAATCTCATTTTCAATCCATTTAATACATTCAAGCCCTTCAATGCTTTTTTCTTGATCAAAAAATAAATTAATTATACTCTGAATTTTATTTAATATATTTGCCCAGTTGTCTTCTGATAAATTATTGATACAACTTATCAAATCCAACATCTTATTTCTAAATATTTTTGTTTTATCTTCTTGTAATTCCCTGAGCATTGAATTAAATAAGTTCCCTTTATCGTATATTTTGATAGTACCATTTATATTGTTTATTAGTTTCACAATTCCTTTACATATATAGTCTACTCGTTCTTCATTTTCTCCAGAATAATTAAATGCTTCATTTCCTCTTCTAAGATAAGTAATTATATAATTAGGATTTTTGTATTTATTATCCGAGCAAAATCTATAATCTTTCCAATAATCATAAACACCTTTTGGGAATTGCTTTTCTGTTGTTTCTTCTTTTTTATCATGTATCATACCTATTACATGTATTCCATCTTTATCGTATCGTTTTATCTCGTTGTCTGTAAAAGAATTTAAAACCAATCTCCCAAATTCATCAATAACTTTATTAATATTATCTTTTTCAAATAGAAAAATAGTATTTTTTATACTATCAGAAAAATCATTATCAGTCCCACTCATTCTTTCTTCAGATACTGCTACTAAATTAGCTAATTCTGCGATTTTATGATTGAATCTCTTACTTTCTTTCAATAATAATGGAGCATTCCTAGGGAAATAATTAGAGTTGTTCTTAATAAATACACTGTTATATATAGCCTGATTCATATCACCATAACATTGCATAACAACATTAGATTCATTCCCAAATGCCATATTTAATAGCTCCCATTGAAACTCATCTGTATCTTGTGCTTCATCGATAAATAAAATAGGAAATCTATACTGTATTGATTTCGCAATATTTCTATTTTCATTCAATATTTTTTTAGCAAAAAGTAACATTTCTCCAAATGTAAAATATCCGTCTTTTTGAGTATCTTCAATAATAGAAAGAATAATTTCTTTCGTTTTTCCATTCTTATCCCAATCTATTTTCCCAATATCTCCTTTGTACTCGCATATATTTTTATTTTTATACTGTTTTTGTAAATACAATTTAGTTTTATACGGAATCTTTTTCCATCTATATCTCATCACCATTTCACTATCAATAATGTTTATTTTATATCCACTTGATTTTAACCATGGTATAGTGACAAAAGTATCAAAAAAAGAATGAAAAGTTCCTATAAAGTGTGGGTACAATAAAATTTTTTGACCTACTTCTGTATTTCCTAATCTCCGTTCTATCTCTTCTCTTGCTACATTAGTATGAGATAATACACAAATACCACGAGTTGAATATTTCCATTTTCTAGCAAGTATTGCTAATTTTGAAATCAATATTGTTGTTTTTCCACTTCCTGGAAATGCTTGTATATCAACAGATTGCATATTTTTAATTATTTCAATCCTTGATTCGTCAAACTTTATATTGTTACCAATTGCTCTTGTAATCCACTCAATGTCTTGAGATGTTATTTCCAAATCATTTAATATACTTCTCATACTATGCTCCCTTTGTAACATATTTTATTGCTTCTATCAGATATTTAGGGATTACTCTTACAATTTCATTACTATCTTTATCTGAATATTCTTTTTCTAAATTTATTGAGAGCTCTTGCGCGAAATCTGCTTTAGATGCTTTTTTTGAAGTAAAATAGCTGTAAAAATATGAAGCCTTTTCCTCTATTGTTTCATAACTATTAAGCATATTATTTAGCTCTTTATTTTTTACATCTCTGTTTATTGGCTTATAACTCACATTAATAAGAGAGGTTGTTAATATTTTAGTCATTTCCATATCTTGCAACCCTTCATATGCCAAATCATACTCTAAAGTCCAATGTTCTGAAATAAAAGTTTTAACACATTGACCACTTGCTTTAGAATTTATATTTAATAAATATCTACATTTTTCATCATCTGAAAAATCAGATTCCACTCTCCAATTACGTATCTTCTTGTCCGGCCAATTTTCAATATTTTTGTAATTTTCATTTATACAAATATGCGGAGCGCAATCAGGCATAATATCTCTATCTGTAATACAAGAAACATTAATATCCAATGATTCTTTATCATTTTTTCTTTGAAAAATCCTTGCATATCTTCTTAAACCCGTACTTCGCACATCGATTAAAGAAACGCCATAATTAGTAAAGCTACAACCCAGTAACTTTGCTATTGTTGGTAATAATAGGGATTCTCCTGGTCCTTCAACAATCACTACACTTCTTGCAAAAAAAAGATTAGATTTTGTTGCGTCTAGATATTTTTCTAAATAAACATAATCATCTTCACATAAATTAGTATATTCTTTTGATAATGAGTACGTTCTTCCCTTTTTAACAATAATAATATTTGATAGCTTTATAACAGATGCTAGCAAAGGTGAATGTGTCGTCATTATCACTTGTATATTATTAGTTTCAGAATCATCTTCAAAAGATTGAATTAATTTTAATTGCCTTTGAGCATGAATGTGTGCTTCTGGTTCTTCAATCAATAAAAAACATGGTTTATTATTATTCTTTGAATCTTTATGTAACAGAAGTTCACAAGCCATACTCATTAAGTTACTAGTTCCTAAACCAACTTTTCCCATTAAACTACTACTATCTTTGTCAACTACCAAATCTAATTTTTCTAATAATGACATTAACTTTCTTTTGTCATTTAAATTCGATCCAGCAACTTCCAGCGTAGTATTAAAACTATCAGTTTCAAGCAGCATTTTTTCTTTTATAATTTTAGTCATTTCTAAATTAATTTCACTCAAAGCTTTATGATTAGATAATAGATAATTTGATAAGTTTGCAATTCCTAATAAAGAAAGTTCATCTAAATTATCACCATAATTATAGCTATCATTTCCAGTATCGATACTTGAAATATTTTGCATAACTCTCGATAACCTCGAATTTTTTCCAGAACGCATTTCACTATAAGCATCTCTTAAAGCATGTAAATAAGTTGTTCTCAACAATTCTCTAGCTTCCTGAGAAATATTATTTCCAGAACCACTATATCCTGTTGTAATTCTAGTTAGTGCTCTAGGTGGATTATATGTATTTAAATACCTAGCTTTCCAATTTATATATAAGCATTCATTTTTTTCATTTTCTCCTTCGTAAGTAAGACATTCTAAGAATGCTGACCTTTCCTCTATATTTAAACCTTGAAATTTGCATACTATATCAATTTCTAAAGACGTGTCTTCATTATAAAAATCTTCCGGGTTTAATCTGTTCCAACTCATGTCAGTAGTTCCTAATACGTATCTTATAGCATCTATTATTGCTGATTTACCCGAATCATTCTCTCCAACTAAAACATTAAGTCCGTTATTAAACTTAATTACATAATCACTATCATCAAAACATCTAAAGTTTTTAATTTTTAATTCTGATAAATACATATCCAATACTCCTGTTTATTTCCCATAATACATTTAAATATTTCCTAAATACAACTATCCCAAAAATAGAAATCTTAAGCAAAACATCCGTAGTCATATCTTGTCAATTCTTCATCTTATAAAAGTACTTATACTAACTTCAGTTTTCCATTATCTCAAAATTTTTTATATCTAAATCTATTAGATTTTAGAATAATCTTTTATAACTAGATTTTCTCAATATATCCTGCGTTGAAAATTTATATTTATTATATTATACCATTAGATGTCCATTTAATATAAAACGTTCTCTTTAAAAGAACATTTAAATTTAAAAAAATGTAGAATAATTCCACTTCTCTAATACTTAATATTTCCTTGTCTATAATATTCCAAACAGTGTCTGTTAAATTACATCTAATTAATTCTATTTGAAATAATTCTCACTACATCAACAACCTTATCAAAGCTCAAATCTCCAATATACTTATTTTCACTGAGATACACTTCCCACAAGGATCTTAGGTAAGAATCATCTTTTATGTCCTCGATTATTTCCTCAGAGTCTTTCATTATCTCCTGACTTCCTCTTTGGTTTGAAGTTATTTCTATTGCTTCTTTTAAAATTTTATAATCTATCTCATCTTTTTTTAATTTGTAGAGGGTGTATAGGTCGTAAAAGTCTCTCATTCGTGTTGTTGTTATATTTCTTCTGATTATGGTTTCGTATTTTTCAGCTAAAATTGTTTCTAAAGGGTATGCCATTATTTTTATATTTTCTTTGCTAAAGATACATGGATACGTGTATTCTATTTCTCTTGGTGTTATTGCATCTCCTGTTGTTAGATCAAGTTTCATTGGATTTTTAGTCTTACCAACATTTGCTGTTAGTGAAATTCTAAAATTTTCGTACTCATCTTCTTCTCTTATATAACTGATATCTTTCATTTCAAATTTTATCCCATCATCGACATCTAAATTTATTATTTCTTCTACGATTTCTTTTATTTTTTCTTCTTTTAAAGCTATGCCTTTAATGGTTGTGTCCATGTCCATAGTTGTTCTATTTTCAATACCAATTAGAGATGATATTAGGAATCCTCCCTTTATTACAAAATTGTTTTTGTACTTTGATTTAGATAGCCTTTCTAAAAATTTTTCAAAAAAATATATTTGCAGAACTTCTTGTGACTTTAGATTTTTCTTCTCTGCCATACTTCTTATCTTGCCCTTTATACTCTCG
>NZ_JBGMEF010000003.1:0-55625 GCF_046365475.1 Anaerococcus kampingae | reverse complement strand
CACAATTTGCGAAGCAAATTGATGTAGGCCTTACTTCTTTGCGAAGCTAAGAAGATACTACAAGAAGGTAATCAGAATATAACTAGATTATATTAAATATCTAGAGTATATTATTAGGGTAAAAAGTTTAAAGGTTCAAAAAATATGGTGATGATTGCATGAGAGATACACCTGTTCCCATACCGAACACAGAAGTTAAGCCTCATAACGCCGATGGTACTGCCTGGGCAACTGGGTGGTAGAGTAGGAAGTCGCCAAACAATCTAAACCTAGCTGACATTTGTCAGCTAGGTTAAAAATTGAAACTTATATAGATATTCTAGGGAAACCTAGGATAGTTCTATCTTAAATGGGCTTAGGTAGCTCAATGGTGGAGCACCCGGCTGTTAACCGGTAGGTTGTGGGTTCGAGTCCCACCCTGAGCGCCAAGTAAATATCGCGGGATAGAGCAGTCTGGTAGCTCGTCGGGCTCATAACCCGGAGGTCGTAGGTTCAAATCCTGCTCCCGCAACCAAAATTCCATATCAAATGGAAGTAATTATGGCGAAGTAGCTCAGTTGGCTAGAGCATTCGGTTCATACCCGGAGTGTCAAGAGTTCAAGTCTCTTCTTCGCTACCATTTTTTTATAAGCTCTTAGCTTATTTGACCTAGGAGCTATATGGCTCCATGGTCAAGCGGTTAAGACACCAGCCTCTCACGCTGGTTTCCCGGGTTCGAATCCCGGTGGAGTCACCAAATTGACCATAGACTAGTATAGCCTATGGTATTAATTTTTATAGTCAAATTCATTGTATGGATATATATATTATAATTAAGGCCCATGGTCTACTAAAGTATCAGACCTTCCATCAAATCAATTAGTGGTTTGGGATAGGACTTCAAAGCGGTTACCGCTTGACATTTAGTAGTTAAGTGGATTGCAATTATATATTTAATATCATTAAGGCCCCATGGTCAAGCGGTTCGAAGCCCCTAACCCCAATTGTGAAACAATTGGATGGTAGGTCTGGTTACCGCTCGTGTAGTGTGAACAAAATAAAATTAAATACTTGAATTAATGTTTAAATTAAGGCCCCATGGTCAAGCGGTTAAGACACCACCCTTTCACGGTGGTATCCCGGGTTCGAATCCCGGTGGGGTCACCAACAAGCCTGCCCGGCTCATAGAGGGCCCGTGCGGAGCACCTCGCAGCGAAGCGAGAGAGCTAGTGTGCGGAGAAAGGTATTCTAAAAATTAGGGATACCGCAGGACGAAGTCCGAGGACTTACAAAATGTTCTGTTTTTGGAAGTATAGCTCAGTTGGGAGAGCATCTGCCTTACAAGCAGGGGGTCACAGGTTCGAGCCCTGTTACTTCCACCAAAAGCAATTAAATATTGCTCATTACATTTTGTTATCTTATAATAAAATGTTGATGAGGCCTGGTAGTTCAGCTGGTTAGAATGCCGCCCTGTCACGGCGGAGGTCGTGGGTTCGAATCCCATCCAGGTCGCCAATATAATAATGCAACCTAGAAGTGACTTCGTACAAGGTCCGCCGTAACGGTGGAAGAGTTCTTCGGACTCACTAACGTTCGTCTCGAAGATTTCAAATCTTGTGATTTGAAACCCTGTAAGGGACTGGGTTCGAATCCCATCTAGGTCGCCACAGAACTTATATTTAAAAATTGATTGCATCAATTGTGGATATTGGCAATCATTTAGGATTGGTTTTACCAATCCTGCCCAACCCTTTAATAAAAATAGATGCTGATGTAGCTCAATTGGCAGAGCAATTGATTTGTAATCAATAGGTTGTAGGTTCAAGTCCTATCATCAGCTCCAATCTAATCTAAAAGATAATATGCGGATGTGGCTCAGTGGTAGAGCATCGCCTTGCCAAGGCGAGGGTCGCGAGTTCGAATCTCGTCATCCGCTCCAAATTGAATAATGAAAAAAACCAAGCCTAGCCGACCTTGTGGCTTGCTTGGTTTTTATTATGCGTCATTAGCTCAGCTGGATAGAGCGTCTGGCTACGGACCAGAAGGCCTGGGGTTCGAATCCTCAATGACGCGCCAGCAATAAAAGAGGAATGTCGACTATCGACATTCCTCTTTTTCTTATATCTAAAGATAGACTATAAAATTAATTTCAAAATACAAGATTTATGTGCTACAATAATAGTAGTAAGATAAAGTGGATAAAATCCCTTGATTTTAAAAGTAGGAATGGCTAAAAATAGGGATAATTTTAGTGTAATACCCGCACACGCGGGGGTGATCCTAATGAGGGCCTCCCCATCATAAACCAATCTAAGTAATACCCGCACACGCGGGGGTGATCCTGGATTTGAAACCCCTTGTTAATCACCTGGTTAGTAATACCCGCACACGCGGGGGTGATCCTCTGATAAGTCATGTCCTCTGTCAGTTTCGATAGTAGTACCCGCACACGCGGGGCTGAACCTGTATCAGCTCGAGCTGTTCCTGTTTCATAATACCCGCACAAGTGGGAATAATAGTATCTACTAGTTTTAGCGTAGAATATATTCAAATATTTTTCAACTACATCTTTATATCATCTTTCTTGCCCTGATAATTACTGAATTATTAATTTGATTTTTTATTCTTGTGTGTATTTTGGCATAGAAAAACCCCAACATCCATATGCTGGATTTTGGGGTTTAGGTCATAAGACTTTTTTATTCTAATCTTTCTCTTTATCATTTTCATTTTCTATATCATTAATTATATTATTAACTTCTTGAGTATCTAAAAAAGTAACAAAATTTAGTATGTTTGCAATCATCTTAGATAATTTATAAGGAATACTCTTTTTTCTTTTATTTTTATTTTTATCAGCTTGATACATAGCGATTACGAGGAAAAATATTGTCAATAAAATAAGAATTAAGTCTATCATAACTTCTCCTTTATCTATTATTATCTAACACCTGTCTTATTAAAGTAATTACCCGATAATTATGCTTATAATCATTGGGTATTATTATAATGGATGTTATTATTAACATTTATTAGATTTTAATCATATCTATGGTAAAATTATAAAAAAATTACGAGGATTTTTATGAAAAAATATAGAATTTTATATGCCTTAATGGTTTTGTTTGTGGTTTTTATTGGTTTTAAGTTTTTTGCTAGGTCTTCTAATGATTTTGGTCATGATGAAGTACTTCCTAAGTCTACTAACGCATCAGAAATTTACCTAGCTGGTGGGTGTTTTTGGGGTGTTGAGAGGTATTTTAAGAAAATTCCTGGCGTCCTTGATACTGATGTAGGTTATGCGAATGGAAAAACAGATGCTACTTCTTATGAGAAAATAGGTGCTACTGACCATAGCGAGACTGTTAAGATTTCTTATGATTCAGATGTGGTGGCTTTGCAGGATATTTTGGAATATTATTTTAGGATTATTGACCCGACTTCTCTTAATAAGCAGGGCAATGATGAGGGTAGGCAATATAGGACTGGAATTTACTACACTGATGAAAATGATAAGCTAATTATCGATGAAATTATTAGGCAAAAACAGGAAGGCTATGATAAGAAAATTGTTGTTGAAGTTAAGCCTTTGAAAAATTTTATCTTGGCTGAAGACTATCATCAAGACTATCTAGATAAAAATCCTGGCGGCTATTGCCATATAAATATTGGCCTTGCAGATGAACCTTTGGATTCTAAGAAGGATGTACTTTTTAAGGATAAAAAAGCTTTGAAAGAAAAGCTTAGCGAGGAAGAATACAAGGTTACCCAAGAAAATCAAACTGAGAAACCTTTTTCATCTAAATACGATGATTTTGATGAGCCAGGAATTTATGTTGATAAAGTCAGCGGCGAGCCACTTTTTTCTTCAAAGGATAAGTATGATGCTGGTTGCGGTTGGCCTTCTTTTACAAAGTCAATTGGTGGCAATATTAATTATAGGGGTGACAAGTCCCACAATATGGATAGGGTTGAGGTAAGATCTAGAAGAGGAGATTCTCACTTAGGTCATGTCTTTAATGATGGTCCAAAGGATAAGGGCGGCGTTAGATATTGTATTAATGGAGCAGCTTTGCGCTTTATTCCTCTTAGCAAGATGGAGGAAGAGGGCTATGGAGCCTATATCGATAAGGTCAAATAATCTAATTGGGGAGATTAATTTCTCTCCTTTTTATTTGAAAATTTGTTTGAATTTTAAGGTTTTTACATAAAAATTAAGAATTTTATATAAATTTAATTAAGAATTCATTTTTTTAGCATAAATTGGGTATATATTATTAAATAGGAGGAAAGTATGAATAATAGAAAATATAAGAGAGCTGGTGGCGGATTTGCTACTTTTGCAGCTGGACTTCTCGGCGCTATTGTTGGTGGATTTATCGTATATTTCCTACTAGCAGGTGCTAAGACTAATAAAATGGAAGTTAATAATAATACAAATCAAATAGAAACAAGACAGGAGAATTCTAAACCAATTGAGATTAAGGATAATGCGTCTATGGAGTCGGTTGTGGTTAAAAAATCAATTGATTCTGTGGTTGGTATTAATACGGTGTCTAAGGTGACTAGGCAGTCATTTTTTGGCCCTCAATCAGGTTATGTTGAGGGAATTGGTTCTGGATCTATTGTAAGCAAGGATGGCTATATTGTCACAAATTCCCACGTTGTAAGCGATGGAGATGCTAAGGAAATCAATGTTTTATTTAACAATGGTGAGACTGCTCCAGCTGAGCTTGTGTGGAATGATTCATCTTTAGACCTTGCCGTAATTAAGGTAGATTCAAACAATAAAAATCTCAAGGCTATTGATATTGGTGATAGCGATGAGATTGGTGTCGGAGATAGGGTTGTTGCTATTGGTAATCCTTTGGGATTCCAGCTTCAATCAACAGTTACATCCGGTATAATTTCAGGACTTAATAGAAGTGTCGCCTTTAATACAGGAGTCCAAATGGATGGACTAATGCAGACAGATGCGGCAATTAATGCTGGGAACTCTGGTGGAGCCCTTCTAAACTCTAAGGGAGAGCTCATTGGTATAAATACTGCCAAGGCAGGTAACTCAGATGGTATAGGATTTGCTATTCCAATCAATACTGTAAAACCAGTCATCGATACAATTAGGAAAAAGGGCAAATTTGATTCTGTCTACCTAGGCATTACTGGCCAATCAATCGACTACCTAAAACAAATGTCCTACCTCAGAGATAAGGACCTAGGAACTGACCACGGTATCTATGTAGTAAGTGTCTTTTCAGATGATGATTCAATCAAAAAAGGGGATATCATTACAGCAATTGATGGTAAGGAAGTAAAGGATATGTCAGGCCTAAGGAAAATTCTTTTAAGCTATGCCGTAGGAGATAGTGCAGAAATTAGCCTTGTAAGGGATGGCAAGGAAATGAAAGTCGACTTTAAATTTACTCTTGATTCATCAAATGTAGATGAATATAAACAAGCAAGACCAAATGAGAAAAATAGTGAAGAAGATAGGGGAATAAATCCATTCTTCAATCTTCCATAAAATATATAAGCCATAGTTGGGATAATTAAGCCAAAAACTATGGCTTTTTTCTTTATGAAAAAAAATTAAAAGAGGGTCAAGTAAATTATTTGACATGGCTTTAAATAGCGTGTATAATAATCGAGTCAAGTAAAAATATTGACAGGTGATAATATGGAAAAAATTGTAAAAGTAGCCCAGTTATATGACATGTATGGTGCACTTCTAAACGAAAAGCAAAGAGATGTTATAAATTGCTATTATAACGAAGATTTATCCCTTCAAGAAATAGCTGATAATACCGGCAGAACTAAGCAGGCTATATCAGATATGATCAATAGGAGTGTTGATAAATTATTTGAGTTTGAAGATGAGCTTTCTTTACTTAAAAGCAAAACGGAACTTGTAGGAGCTCTTTATGATATAAGAGAGCTGATTGAAAGTTCAAATAATAAAGAAGCAATTGAGATGTTAAATATAGTAATTGAAAAGATTTAGGAGCTTATATGGCATTTGAAAACCTTGCTGATAGACTCCAAGAAGCCCTTGGAAAACTAACAGGAAAAGGAAAATTAAATGAAAAAGACATAGACACTGCTATGAGGGAGATAAGACTTTCTCTATTAGAAGCAGATGTTAACTACAAGGTTGTAAAAGACTTTGTAAAGACTATCAAAGAAAGATCCCTTGGAGAAGATGTGATGAAATCCCTATCTCCTGGGCAAATGGTAGTCAAGATAGTAAATGAAGAATTAACTGAGCTAATGGGTAAGGAAAATTCAAGGCTAGATCTAAGAGGCTCTACCCCTCATATGGTAATGATGGTAGGTCTACAAGGTTCTGGTAAGACCACCCATTCTGGTAAACTTGTAAAACTCTTACAAAAAGAAAACAGAAATCCAATGCTAGCAGCCCTAGATATCTACAGACCAGCAGCTATAGAGCAGTTAAAAGTAGTAGGTAAACAAGCAAATACCCACGTATTTGAAATGGGCAAAACAGATCCTGTCACTATAGCTACCGAGGCCAAAAAATACGCTAGGCATAATAATTACGACACAGTAATCCTAGATACAGCAGGTAGGCTTCAGATAGATGATCAGCTCATGGAAGAGCTTAAAAACATCAAAGAAAGCGTCAAACCTGACGAAATCCTCTTGGTAGTAGATGCTATGACAGGTCAAGAAGCGGTAAATGTAGCCAAAACCTTTGATGACTACCTAGATATAACAGGAGTAATCCTAACAAAGCTAGATGGTGATGCAAGAGGCGGGGCAGCACTTTCCATAAGACAAGTTGTAGGCAAGCCAATTAAATTTATAGGAGTTGGTGAAAAACTTGACGACTTAGAGCCTTTCCATCCAGACAGGATGGCAAGTAGAATCCTTGGAATGGGAGATGTACTCTCGCTAATAGAAAAGGCCGAAGCACAATTTTCTCTAGAAAATGCCAAAGAATTAGAAGCAAAGATGAGAGAGCAGACATATTCCCTAGATGATTTCATGGAGCAAATCCAACAAATCAAGAATATGGGACCTCTAGAAGATCTACTTGCGATGATACCGGGAGTAAATTCTAAAATGTTAAAAGGTGTCAATGTGGATGATGCCGGATTTGACAAGATAGAAGCCCTAATCAATTCTATGACAAAAGAAGAGAAAGATAACCCAGAAATAATTGGAAAAAGTAGAAAAGTAAGGATTTCAAATGGTTCTGGAGTAGATATCCGTGAACTTAATAAGCTACTTAAACAATTTAAAGAGCTTAAAAAAATGATGAAAAAGATGAGCGGATTTAAAGCAAATCAAAAAAGAGGCAGAAGATTTCCAAAAATGCCTTTCTTTTAAAAAATAAGGAGGAAAAAATGGCAGTAAAAATTAGATTAAAGAGAATGGGACAAAAGAAAAAACCATTCTACAGAGTAGTTGTAGCAGATTCTAGAAGAGCAAGAGATGGTAGATTTATCGAAGAGATAGGCTACTACAATCCAGTTGCTGAACCAAAAGTATTTAGAATTGACAATGAAAAAGCTAAACAATGGATCAAAAACGGTGCACAACCAACATCTATTGTAGAAAAGCTATTCAAAGACAATGATGTATTAGCATAATTATGAAAGAACTAGTTGAATTAATAGTAAAAGAATTAGTAAGCGACAAAGACGCTGTAGAAATTATCGAAGATAGAGAAGGCAGCGAAGTAAACATACTAATAAAAGTAGCTGAAGAAGACAAGGGTAGGGTAATAGGAGTAAGAGGCAATATCATAAACTCCATAAGAACTATCGCAAGAAGCGCAGCTATAAAGGAAAATGTTAAGGTAAATATAAAAATATGAGAATCTCAGTAGGAGAGATAGTAGCCAGTCACGGCATCCGTGGCAATCTCAAGGTAAATAGCCTAACAGACAATGAAAAAAGATTTGAAAAAGGGGCAAAAGTCTTCATAGAAGATGAACTTTTAACCATAAGAGAATCTTTTAAGAAAAAAAACCAAGTAATAATAGGCTTTGAAGAATACGATAATATCAACGATGTCCTAAAATTTGTAGGCAAAGATATTACAATAGATGAAAAAGATCTAGGCAAACTTGCAGAGGGCGAAATATACATCCACGACCTTTACGGACTAAAAGTAATCTCCGATGGGCAAATAAAAGGAGAAATAAAAGACGTAATAAGCGGCGTATATCCAAATGATGTATACCTAGTCCAAACAGAAAATGGCGAAGTACTCTTACCAGCCTTAAGAGCTATTATCAAAGAAATAAATACTGAAAAAGGATTTATAGAAGTAGAAAATTTTAGTGACTATGAATAAAGTAACACTCCTAACCTTATTTCCAGAATCTTTCGAATTTTTAAAGACCTATGGAGTAATAGGAAAGGCCATACAAAATCAAAAATTAGACCTAGAAATAGTAAACATGAGAGATTTTGCAAACAACAAGCATAATCACGTAGATGATACAGTATACGGCGGGGCAGCCGGAATGCTAATAAGACCTCAAGTAATATATGATGCGCTATTGTCAGTCAAGAAAGCAAATTCAAAAGTAGCCTTTATGTCGGCTGCAGGAAAAGTTTTAAATCAGAAGTTAGCAATCGACTTTGCAAGTATTGAACACTTGATAATCATATGCGGACATTACGAGGGCATAGATGCAAGGATAACAAATCATTATGTAGACTATGAGATATCTATAGGAGACTATGTACTTACAGGTGGAGAAATCCCTGCTATGGTCCTAATAGACTCAATGGCAAGATTTATAGATGGAGTAGTAGGCAAGGAAGAGTCATTAACAACAGATTCTCACTACAATATATTGTTGCAACAAGACGAATATACCAAGCCAAGAGTATTCAATGGCTACCACGTACCAAACGAACTAGTAAGTGGAGACCACAAGAAAATCGCAGCTTGGAATAAGAAAAATGCAATAGAAAAAACAAAAAGAGTAAGATACGACCTATACGAAAAGTACTTACGAGAGGAGAGCAAAGATGGATTTAATCAAAAAAATAGAAAGTGAAAACCTACGTGAAGAAAACTTTGACTTTAATGTAGGTGATACTGTAAGAATAAGCTACAGAATCAAAGAAGGCGACAAGACAAGACTACAAGACTTCGAAGGAACAGTAATCTACATCAACGAAGGAACAGTAGGCAAGACCTTCACAGTAAGAAGAATATCATACGGTGTAGGAGTAGAAAGAACCTTCCTATATCACAACCCAAGAATAGAAAAACTAGTAGTAACCAGACGTGGTAAGGTAAGAAGAGCAAAACTAAACTACCTAAGAGATCGTCAAGGTAAGGCAGCTAAAGTTAAAGAAAAAACAAATTACTAATGGTAGAAAAAAACATCGTAAGCGATGTTTTTTTCGATTTTCACAATTTATCAAGGCACGAAGTGCCGCAGTATAAATTGATGAAAAACCTTATGTAAATTTTTATGGAGGAAGCGACGAGAAGGAGCTTTCGTAATAAAAAGTTTACTAATAAAAAGGGGACTTTTGCAGATTATGTGAAAGTCCTTTTTTAGTGAAAATTTTGGTATGTGATTTTATTTTTGATAGAATATAATTGAAAGCAGCTTAATTATGAATTAAAGAAAAGATTTGACTAATTAGAAAAAAATATATAATTAATTCTTTGTTGACAATTGTTTCTATATTTAGTTTTTTCAAGATGTTAGCAATCGAAAATACTACAAGATTAGCAGAGTATATAAATACAGATTATCATATGAATAGTCTTGCATTTATATATATTTGTCTACTTGCAATGTTTGTACTTCTTATCTTAAATACTGTGTGGACCATAAAGTCTTGTAAGGCAGAAAAATAAATAATTAAGCTAATATGAAGGCACTGCTAAATATTTAAATATTTAGTGGTGCCGTATTTCTTTTAAATAGTTTTTTAACTTAGATAATAACTTTAGTGCAAATTTTAAATAATAATAAATAAACTTACAATAAAATATTTTTTTGACAATATTATATGACATGGTGCATTATAGAAATAATAAAAGATGATTTGATATTAAGAAAGTAGGTTTATATGAAGGAGAATTATCAAAAAGAGAAGTTTAAATTTATAAGACTCAACTGGATTTTTGTTGGATTTATAATTCTTTCTTTAGCTAGCAATCTTGAGCAATATTTCATGACTAGGTTGATTGAGAGGTTTTCTAGGATTGTGTCTTATAGGGATGGGACCTTGATTAGATCTACTCTGATATTTTTTGTTCTTTGGGGCCTTGTTTTTTTTACCTTGAGAGTGTCAAGATCTAGGATGAAGGCTAGGATTTCTTATTTGTGGAATGTGAGGATTAAGAGGGACTTGATGGAAAATATCCTAAGAAGAGATCCCCTTTATTTTGAAAGCAAGGATAAGGCATCTTACATATCTTTATTTAACAACGACTTAAAATTTATAGAAGATAATTATCTCTTTTCTGTCGATTGGATTATTTCAAATATAGTTCTTTTATTTTTGTGCTTGGCCTATGGTTTTACTATTAATATTGAAATAACCCTGATTATCTTTGCCTTTGGAATCATAATCATGCTGATTTCTAAGTATATTTCCTCTCTATCATCAAATGAGAATGAGAAATATATGAAGTCTCTAAATTCCTACAATGAGATATTGAATGATTCATTTTATGGCTATGGAACTCTTTTTAGATTCAATAAGACAGGCCATTTCCTTAGGAAATTTGACCAAAAAACCAAAGAAAATGAGAAAATCCACGAAAAATCCTTATTTTTAAATTCTTCTAGGATTTCAGTAATAAATGTAACATCAGGAATCTTGCAGACATTTTTAATGCTCTTATCAGCCCTTTTTGTCTATTGGGGCAAGATAGAGGCCTTTTATTTCCCAGTTCTCTTAAGCCTTATGAATATTATAATCTGGCCTATGCAAGAGATTGCAGATAGCTATGGCAATATAATTTCAACTAAGAAAATTAGGGAAAGGATTTTGGAAGATTATTCTTATAGGGAAGATAAATTTGAAGGTGAGCAAGGTCAGAATAAAGAAATTTTTGAAGAAAAGTCAGACATATTATTTTCAAAAGTTGACTTTTCCTATGGGGCCAAAGAGATTTTATCAGGGGCTTCCTTTAGGATAAATAAGAATGACCACCTAATCATAAGCGGAGCAAGCGGGACTGGTAAGTCTACAATTTTTAAACTTATTACCAAGGAACTCAGCCAAAATTCTGGAGATATTTTCATTATGGATAATAATATAATGAACCTAAGTCGTGAGGAAATATACGAGAAAATCTCTATTGTAGCTCAAAAACCAATGATATTTAGGGATACTATCCTAGCCAATATTGTCCTTTTTGAAAATGAAGATGAGAATGACCGTGACAAGCTTAATCAAGCCATCAAGAAGTCAGGACTTGAGCCTCTTATAAATAATCTTGAAAAAGGCTACATGACAATTATAAAAGATGCAGGGTCAAACCTTTCTGGTGGGGAAATGCAAAGAATTGAAATAGCCAGGGCCCTCTATAAGGATAGCCCAATCATCTTGATAGATGAAGCAACATCTGCCCTTGACCTAAAAATGGCAAGTGAGATTGAAGAAATTTTTGCAAGGCTAGATAAGACCCTAATATCAATTTCCCATAGGAGGGATATTGACTATAGCAAGTATTACGATAAGATTATTGAAATTAAGGATAAAAAAACTATAGAAAAGTCTGTAAATAAAATATAAGAAATTACCACAGTTAAGTAAGAATTTTACTTTAAAACTGTGGTATTTTTTTATTTATACATTTTTGATATAATATTTATAGACTTATAAATAGATAAAATGCAATTTTACAATACTTATGTATAATAGAAGGTAGTAGTTAGGAGATAGATATGGCACTTAATATAAATTGGTTTCCTGGTCATATGAAAAAGACCAAGGAAGAAATAGAGAAAAATCTGAAGCTTGTCGATATAGTTCTTGAAATAATTGATGCTAGGATTCCTGAATCTTCTAGAAATCCTATGCTTGATGATATACTTTCACTCAAGCCTAGACTTATGATTATGAATAAGGCTGATTTGGCAGATTCTGTTGAAAATCAAAAGTGGATTAGGCATTTTCATGACCAGGGGATTGAGGCTATCTTGCTTAATTCTAAGGAGAAGATCAATACTAAGAGAATTTATGACCATGCAAGAGTGGTCTTGAAGGATAAGTTTGACAAACATAAGGAAAAAAATATTGACAATCCTCTAATTAGGATGATGATTGTAGGGATTCCAAACTCTGGCAAGTCTACCTTTATTAATAATGTATCAAAGAAAAAGGGGGCAAGAGTTGGCAACCGTCCAGGTGTTACTCAAACTAAGCAATGGATAAGGACTGATGCTAATATCCAGCTTTTAGATACTCCTGGAGTTTTGTGGCCAAAATTTGACGATAGGACAGGCCTTCACTTATCTTTTACTAATGCTATTAAGGATGAAATCCTAAATATAGAAGACTTGACCCTATATTTCCTAGATGAGATGAAGGACTTATATCCAGAAAATCTTGTAGAAAGGTATGGGATAGATCCAAATGCCAAGGCCATTGAAATATATGAAGCAATAGCTAAAAAGCGTGGGGCCCTCATAGCTGGTGGAGATTTTGACTATACAAGGACTGCGACAATTATCCTAAATGATTTTAGAACTGGCAAGCTTGGAAGAATTACCCTTGAGAAGATATGAAATATTCAGAATACAATGATGACATAAAAAAAGAAATATATGAAAAATATGACTACCTAGCAGGAATAGATGAGGTGGGCAGGGGGCCTTTGGCAGGGCCAGTTGTGACTTGTGCTGTAGTCATGAAAAAGGATTCCCACATAGAGGGGGTCACTGATTCTAAAAAGCTAAGCCGCAAGAAAATGCTAGATTTAAAGGAGAAAATCCTCAAAGACTGTCTAGCATATTCCTATGGCTATGCCAATAATCATAAGATTGACCAGCTAAATATAAAGGAAGCAACCCATAGGGCCATGGAAGATGCTCTAAATGGCCTTGAAATTGTCCCAGATATAGTCCTAATTGATGCTGAAAGGATTAATACCCCTATTCCCCAATTAAACATTGTAAAGGGAGATCTTAACGAATATGCTATCTCCTGTGCCTCAATTTTAGCCAAGATAAGAAGGGATGATATCATGATTAATTTTGCAAAAATTTATCCGGGCTACCATTTTGAGACAAATTTTGGCTACGGGACAAAGGCCCACTATGAAGGCCTAGAAAGGCTTGGTGAAACCCCAATCCACAGGCAGACCTTCCTTAGGAAATTTCACGAAAGGCAGCTATCTTTCATATGACACTTAAGAGAAATATTGGAGATTTTGGAGAAAATCTCACTGAAAAATATTTGATAGAAAATGGCTATAGGATACTTGCTAGGAATTTTTCCAAGACCTTTGGGGAAATTGATATAATTGCCTTCAAGGATCAAACACTTGCCTTTGTTGAGGTTAAGACTAGAAAGAGTGATAACTTCGCCTATGCAGCAGAGGCTGTGGATTTTTATAAGCAACAGAGAATTATCAAGGCAAGCCAGGCCTTTTTAGCGGAAAATAAGATGTTTGACTTCATCAGCCGCTATGATGTGTGCGAAGTTTACCTTGATACAAGAAAGATAAATTACATAGAAAATGCGTTTTGATAAGAGAAAAATTTTATTATATTTAAACTTTATATACATAAATAATATGACCATCCTTGACTTGTATGAAGAAAATCTACTTGAGGATTTTTTCGAAAAGGATAGGCCATATTTTTCCAATTTATCCGATAAGCTTTATGAAAAGATATTTGACTCCAAAAACCTCGAGGCCTTTGAAAAATATTATGAAAAAATCCAGAGGCTTGGAATAAATTATGTTACAATCTTTGATGATGACTATCCAGAAAACCTCAGATATATAGATGATAGGCCAGCCATCCTTTATTATAAGGGAAGGCTTGATCAGGAAAATGATAGTAAGTCTATTGCCTTTGTTGGGGCTAGAAAGTGTACGGACTACGGCAAATGGGCCTGCAAAAACCTAGCTAGTCAGGTGTCAGCAGCAGGGTTAACCACAGTATCAGGCCTTGCTTATGGGATAGATGCCATGTGCCATAAAGCAACACTCGATGTGGGAGGCAGGACAATCGGGGTGATTGGCTGTGGGATTGATGAGATTTATCCCAAGGCCAATAAGTTTTTGTACGAAAAAATTGCTGAAGAAGGCCTAATTCTTTCAGAATTTCCCCTAGGAACTCAGCCTTTAGCCTACAATTTTCCGAGGAGAAATAGGATAATATCAGGGATTTCTCTGGCAACTGTTGTTATAGAAGCTAAGGAGAAGTCAGGAACAATGATTACAACTAGGTGTGCCCTAGAACAAGGCAAGGAAGTCTTTGCCGTTCCTGGCAATATCAATTCCATTTATTCAAAGGGCACAAATATGCTAATACAAGAAGGATCAAAACTTATAACAAAGGCCGATGATATCCTTGAAGAGCTTGATTATCTTTTAGATAGGAAGGCCACAAAAAGACAAATAGATTATTCTGCCCTTGATAAGGATGAAGAGGCTGTAGTAAGATATATTGAGAATAACCCAAACTCAAATCCAGATGACCTATCATTAAATTTGAATTTAGAGATAGATGTGATAAACTTTTTGCTAACGAGTTTGGAGCTTAAAGATATAATAGAAAATATTGGAAATAATGAATTTACCATAAAGGAGTGAGAATTTGGCAAAAAATCTAGTAATAGTTGAGTCGCCAACCAAGGCTAGGTCAATTTCAAAAATGCTAGGCAGAAATTATAAGGTAAAGGCCACAGTAGGCCACCTAAGAGATTTGCCTAAGTCTAAATTTGGAGTTGATATAGAAAATAACTTTGAACCTGAATACATAAAAGTAAGGGGCAGGGCGAAAACTATTAATGAATTAAAAAAAGAAGCTGATAATGCTGATAATATTTATCTGGCGACAGACCCTGATAGGGAAGGTGAGGCCATAAGCTGGCACTTGCAATTTCTTTTAGGTCTAGATCCAGAGGCGAAAAATAGGGTAGAATTTCATGAAATAACCAAAAACAACGTCCTAAACGCTATCAAAAACCCAAGGAAAATCGACAAGAACCTTGTAGATGCCCAACAGGCAAGAAGGGTCATGGATAGGATAGTAGGTTATGAAATAAGTCCAATCCTTTGGAAGAGAGTCAAGGCAGGCCTATCAGCAGGTCGTGTCCAATCCATTGCCCTAAAGCTAGTAGTAGATAGGCAAGATGAGATCGATAAATTTATCCCAGAAGAATATTGGACCATCAAGGCTAAACATAAATATGAAAATATAGACTTTGAATCTGAGTTTTATGGATCAAAGAGTAAAAAAATGAAGGTGTCAAACGAATCCGGAGCTGATAAGGTCTTAAATAAGATTGACAAGGATAGATTTGAAGTTATTAATGTAACAAAAACAAAGAAAAGACGTAAGGCTCAGGCCCCATACACAACCTCAACCCTCCAACAAGATGCATCCAATAAGCTTGGTTTTTCAACCAAATTTACCATGCAATTAGCTCAACAGCTCTACGAGGGTATAGACATTGGACATGAGGGAACTGTAGGTCTAATCTCCTACATGAGAACAGATGCCACAAGGATTTCAAGCGAGATAGTAGGCGAATCCCTCAAATATATCAAGGAAAAGTATGGAGAAAAGTATGCCTCTAAGGGTAAGACCTATGGAGCAAAGAAAAAGGGAAGCCAAGATGCCCACGAGGCTATAAGACCAACGTCTATCTACAGGGACCCAATAAGCCTAAAAGCATATCTGTCAGACCAACAATACAAGCTCTACAAGCTAATTTGGAACAGGGTAGTAGCAAGCCAGATGGCAGATTACGAATATCTATCAACACAAATTAGCTTTGATAATAATGGTTTAATCTTCAGATCAAATGGTAAAATTACAATCTTTGACGGTTTTAATAAATTGTCAGGAAATCTTGATAATGAAAACATTTTGCCAGACTTAAATGAAAGGGATGTCATAAGTGCTACAAAGATTGAAAAAGACCAGCACTTTACAAATCCACCTGCAAGATATACAGAAGCATCGTTAGTAAAGACCCTAGAAGAATTTGGAATCGGTAGGCCATCAACCTATTCAGCAACAATCAACCAAATTATGTCAAGAAATTACGTCGAGCTAGATGGTAGGTCAATATATCCTACAAAGTTAGGAAAAACTGTAAATGACTTCCTCCAAGAAAATTTTGACGATGTAATAAATGTAGAATTTACAGCTGAAATGGAAAGTCAATTGGATAAGATAGCAGAAAATGAAGTTTTCTGGAAGGATGTCCTAGGAGCTTTTTATAAGGATTTCAGCAAGGATATGGAAAATGTCAAGAAAGACACTACAGATTATAAGGTAAAAGATAAGGTCCTTGATGAAAAATGTCCAAAATGCGGCAAGCCTTTGGCCATAAAGCACGGACGCAATGGTAAATTTATTGGATGCACTGGTTTTCCAGATTGTGACTTTACCAAGTCAATAATAAAAACAACTGGAGTCAAATGTCCAAAATGTAAGGATGGAGAGATAATAGAGAAGGTATCAAAGAGGGGTAAGAGATTTTATGGTTGCAATAATTTCCCAGATTGTGACTACGCCCTATGGGATCCACCAACAGGTGAAAAATGCCCAGAATGCGGCAATCTCCTAATCCATAAGAAAAATAGAAAGACAGACGAGATAAAATGCTCAGCCTGTGACTATGTAAAAGAGAAGAAAAGATAGAAAAAGTCCCGACTTAGAAAACTAAGATCGGGACTTTTAAATTATTCTAATTCGTTTGAATAGTTTTCAAGCTTAGATGTACAGTGTGGACATCTACTAGCCTTGATATCAATTTCACTTTGGCAGTAAGGACAATCTTTTGTAGTCACTTCTTTCTCTTCTTTTTTGTGTAGAGAATTTATGGCTTTAACTATCAAGAACATTACAAAGGCAATGATTAAAAATGAAATAATAGCATTTATAAAGTTGCCGATTTTAAGGCTAGCCCCACCAATATTTATTACAAGGTCTTCATAATTAACACCAGCAGTAAGGCCGGCTATAATTGGCATTAGTAGATCATCAACCATGCTTTTTACAATAGCAGTAAAGGCAGAACCCATGATGATACCTATAGCCATATCAATCACATTTCCACGTGATATAAACTCTTTAAATTCTTTAAACATAAAATCTCCTTTCATGACAATTTATTATACTATTAAACTTGACTTTATCACTCAATTTATATATGATTTTATTAGAGGTTTATATGAAATATTTAAAAGTAGATGATGACTTTTATGAAAAATTATCTTTTTATGCAGTCTTCATTCCTATAATAGAAGTAAATGGCAAAGACCATATACTATTTGAAAAAAGAAGCAAACTAGTTAGACAGCCTGGTGAGGTATCATTTCCGGGTGGTGGTCTTGAAGAAGGTGAAAATTTTAAGGATGCAGCCATAAGAGAGACTATGGAAGAACTCCTCTTAGATGAGGATGATATTGAGTATTTAGGATATTCATCGACAATTCTAACATCTTCCAATAGTTATATCAAGAGTTTTTATGGAAGAATTAATAAAAATTTCGATGAAATAAAGTATAATAAAGAAGTAGAAACGATATTTACAGTTGATATTGATTTTCTAAAATCCAACCCGCCTGTAACCTATGTTTGTCCATATAGATTAAATTTTCCACAAGGCTTTCCCTTTGAGAAAATACCAAATGGTATAGACTATAAATTTGTGGCAGGTGTAAGTGAGCTTTCCTTTTATGACACAGAGCCTGTCATATGGGGACTCACTGCAAGGTTATTAAAACGCTTTATAGAAAGTTGGTGTGAAAATGAGAAATGATATTTCACAAAGAATAAAAGATTATGCCAATAAAAATGAGTCGATAGAATCTATTTTTTATATCAAAAGATATAACAATGATGAATTTTATCACATTTATACTATAGTTAACAATGTAATAATAGGCAAACTTGAAGAGGAATTTGAAAGTCTATTTGAAGATGTGATCTTTAGCAAAAGAAGCAAAGATATAGCAGAAATCGACAAAAATAAGTTTACCTATACAACTATAGACTTATACAAAGAAGATGATATCAAGATATCAGAATCAATTATAGCAAGTGATATAGCAGAATCCTTTATAAAAACTCTTCCAAATGATATAGAATTTTTATATAACAAACCAGGAAGCGAAAGGCTTGCTGCTAATGATGACTATAGTTTAAGCTCGATAAAAGAATATGAATTTGAAAAGACAGTCAAAAACTTTTTTGCCTACGCAATAGAAGTATCCCTTTATCTTAAAGAAAACAATTATCTAGCTGCATCAATAAAGATGAATGAGCTAAGAAATGAGCTAATAAATATGCTAAGGATCCATGTTATTAATAAATTTAATGGCAAACGTGATATAGGAAAAGATGGCAGAGAATTTACCCATACCTTAGTTAAAGAATATAAGGATGACTTGGAAGATACCTTCCACGACATCAATCCATTAAATATCTACAATTCCCTCTTTAAGGCCTGTATATTGTTTAGAAAAATCGGTATGCAAGAGGCAGATGTCTTAGGATTTAGCTATGATAGGGCAATAGATGTAAAAACTCTTAAACTTTTGAGGGATAATTATAAAAAGTTAGAATCTTTTCTAAACTAGGAGGAGTAGTGAAGAGTAAATTTAAAATACTAAGCCTAATTGCGGCAATACTTATAGGTCTAATGCCAACAAGCATGGCTGCTAGCCAAAATAAGATAGTAGGGCTAGATGATAATGTAAAAGCCTATCTAATTGCCAATGAGGAAACAGGCGAAGTCTATTATGAAAAAAATGCTGATGAGTCAATGCCAATGGCATCTCTTAGCAAACTCATGACTTTTTTATTAGTAGAAGAAGCCATAGATGAAGGAAAAATTAGCCTAGATACAAAGGTTGTAGCAGATAGCGAAAGCGAAAAGCTAACTAGTTGGGAATATTCAGCTCTTGGCGTAAAAGATGGTATGACCTATACTGTCAAAGAATTAATAGAAGGTCTTATAGCCGTAAGTGGAAATGACTGTGCCTATCTTCTTGCCAATACCCTAGAAGTATCAGAGGCAGCCTTTGCTAGGAAAATGAATGAAAAGGCCAAAGAGCTAGGTCTTGAAAGCCAAGTATACTACAATGCTAGCGGTATAGAAACAGAAGATGGTCTTCAAAATTCATCATCTGCAAGGGATTTATTTAAGTTAAGTGCTCATATAATCAAAACTTACCCACAAATCCTTGATTATACAGCTATCAGAGAGATAAAAAATCCTGCTAAGGACATAGATAAAAAATCAACCATACCTTTAATGGATGAAATCGAAGGGGTCGATGGTTTAAAGACAGGAACAACAGATGCGGCAGGCTTTTGCTTAGTTACAACTTGTGATATGAGCAAGCTTGATAGCAAAGATACCTTCAGGACTATCGGTGTAGTTATGGGAGCAGATCAAAAAGATACCCGTAACCTTGTAATGAGTGATTTAATCTATTATGTAAGCAAATATTATTCACAAAGGACAGTTCTTGATACAAATGTAGCAGCCGCTACAAAAAAAGATCCAACCGTAAAACAAGGATATATAGAGCTTTTTCCTAAAGAAGATATAAAAATGATAGTAAAAGAAGGCGAAAATCCAAAAGTGGTGTATAATATAAAAGACGGCATCAAGGCACCTATTAAAGAAGGTGAAGACCTAGGTGAAGTCGAGGTATCATACAAAGATGAACATGAAAAAGTTGGCCTTTATTCTAAAAAAGCTTTAGATAGGGCGACACTTTTCTCAAGAATAATCAGAACTATCAAAGATAGCTCAGATTTTCTACTAAAAACATTAATAGCAAGATAAAAGCAAATTTATTTTGCTTTTTATGTACCGGTAGCTCAGCTGGATAGAGCACTGCCCTCCTAAGGCAGGTGTCGGAGGTTCGAATCCTCTTCGGTACACCAAAAGGAAATTTTATATGCAAGATATATTTAATGAAAAAGATAAATTTTTTATGAATGAGGCCCTCTATGAGGCCAAACTTGCAAAAGCAATAGACGAGGTCCCAATAGGGGCCGTTGTTGTTTTTGAGGATAAAATTGTAGGTAGGGGCCACAATTTCACCTACAAGGGCAAATCTGCCTTAAATCACGCAGAAATCTATGCCCTAAGACAAGCGGGAGAAAAAATCGGAGATTTTAGACTTGAAGAATGCACAATCTATACGACTTTAGAACCTTGCATAATGTGTGCGGGAGCTATAATGCATTCAAGGATAAAAAGACTTGTAGTTGGTCAAACAGATCCCAAAAGAGGATGCTTTTCAACCAATTTCATTAACCAAGACAGCCCCCATCTAAATGTGCCAGAAATTTCTTATGGACTTATGGCAGAAGAATCGCTTGAAATCTTGCAAAGTTTTTTTAAAAAATTAAGAGAAAAAAATAAGACCGCAAAGTCTAAATCATAGGCTTTGGGTCTTTTTTAGTCCTTAATATCAGCAATAAACTGCCAGCTTATTTGGTATTTGTCGATAAGGGTTGTAAATAATTTGTTGTTAAATTTCTGGGGCTCAAAGGTAACATTAGAGTCCTTTCTAAAATTCATATAGGCCCTGAAAAGATTATCAGAACTTGTTTCTATTACGATTCTTACGTTATTACCCTTCTGTAATACGTCATCATTGGTTACATCATAAAAATATATCCTATTATCATAAATATCTAGATATGAGCTATAAATCCTATCTTTTAAATCAGCTGGTAAATTATATTTTTGAAAATCACTATATCTGATTATATTTGCAGGAAAATCTAAGTCAAAAACTTCACAATAATATTTTAGGGCATCTACGCAAAGCCCTTTGTCAAATGCTATTCCTACCGCCATACTTATTCCTTTCTATTGTTATTAACAATTTATCGCAAGAGGATCATTTTTTCAAGTCAGTAAATAGCTTTTCATAATATAATTACTTCTTTATTTGCAAATAGAGTATAATAAATGCAAGAGATTTTTTAAAGAAACGATAAGGAGCATATTAATGAAAATTAGTCTTATAGATCCATTAGAAGTTAAAGAATCATACATCCTAGAGCAAAAAGAAAAAATAGAGGCCCTTGGTCATGAATTTGAATATTTTAATGAGAGTGCTAAGGATGAGGATGAAAAAATAGATAGACTCAAAGATACTGATATAGCCATAATTACAAACAAGCCAGTAAGTGGAAAGGTAATTGAGGCGACTAATCTTAAGCTTATAGATGTAGCCTTTACTGGTGTAGACCATGTAGACCTTGATGCTTGCAAGGAAAGAGGCATAAAGGTCCTAAATGCTTCAGGTTATTCTGATGATTCTGTAGCAGAGCTAGTTATAGGACTTACAATTGGTGTCTTAAGAAAATTCAACGAAAACAAGGCAAATATCTTTGAGGACACAAACAATTACCTTTTAGGCTCCCTAATAAAGGGCAAGACCTTTGGTGTAATCGGTACAGGAAATATAGGCAAAAAACTTATCGAAATCTTACAAGTATTTGGTTGCAAGATAATAGCTTATTCAAGGACAGAAAAAGAAGAAATCAAGGCACTTGGCGTAGAATACGTTGACCTAAAGACCCTATTAAAGGAAGCTGATATAGTTTCTCTTCATATACCAAATAATAAAGAAACCAAACATTTCCTTGGTAAAGAAGAGCTTGACCTAATGAAAGATAAGGCTGTACTAATAAATTGTGCAAGGGGGGCTGTTGTAGACAATGACTACCTAGCCAAGTTATTAAATGAAGATAAGCTCCGTGCAGGTATAGATGTTTTTGATATGGAACCACCACTTCCAAAGGATTATCCACTTAGAAATGCCAAAAATGTTCTTTTGACAAATCATGTTGCCTTCTATACCCAAGAAGCCATGCAAATAAGGGCGGATATTGTCTTTGACAACTTATATTCATACCTAGAAGGGACAATCAAAAACGAGATTAAACTATGATTAAACCTAAAATCTTAGCTGTTGCAGGAGGCTCTGCTAGTGGTAAATCTTCGATAGTAAAGCTTTTAGCCAAAGAATTTGAAAGCGATCTTGTAGTAATTGGTCATGATAATTATTACAAGGCCCATGATGACTTGGCTTTTGAAGATAGGGTTGGCCTAAATTACGACCACCCTAAAGCCTTTGACAATGATTTATTTTATGATGATTTAAATAAATTATTAGAAGGAAATGACATCGAAATGCCTATTTATGACTACACTATCCACACTAGAAGCAAGGAAACAAAAAAGATTAGCCCTAAAAAGATTATATTAATTGAAGGTATTCTGGTTCTCTATGATAAAAAAATTAGGGAAATCACAGATACCAAGGTCTTTGTGGATGCTGATAGTGATGTTAGGCTAAAAAGAAGAATATTAAGAGATACCAAGGAGAGGGGCAGATCTATAGAATCTTGCCTAACCCAATATATAGAGCAAGTAAAACCGATGCATGAAAAATATGTTGAGCCGAGCAAAAAATATGCAGACATAATTATTCCAAGAGTAGCAAAAAACACCAAGGGAATCGAGATATTATCCAAGCATATAGAAAATTTAATAGGAAGTACTCATGAAAGTTAATATATTATCGACAGACTATGACAAAATAAAAGATTATATTGATGGTAACTCAAGTATTGGCCACAAGATTTGGGGACCAATCAAAAAAGGTGATGGTTACGAATTTAGGGTCTATGCACCAAATGCCGATAAGGTATATATCAAGGGGGACTTCACAGCTTGGGATATAAGAGAGCTTAGCAAAAATGCCCAATACGGATATTTCTTTGGATATTTTGATGCAAAAGTAAATGACTATTACAAATATGTTGTAGTAAAAGATGGCAATTGGGTGGAAAAGACAGGTCCCTTTGCCCATGCTATGGATGGTGAGGGAGATTTTGCCTCAAAAATCGTAGAAGATGACTATGTTTTTAATGATGCAGAATACCTAAAAACTAGGGATAAGAGATACGATAAGCCACTAAATATCTACGAGCTACACGTATCTTCATTTTTAAGATTTACAAACCAAGTAAATTTCTTAGACATAGTTGATAGGCTTATTGCCTATATCAAAGAGATGAATTATACCCATGTAGAGATAATGCCAGTTACGGAATATCCATTTTATCCATCTTGGGGCTATCAATCAACAGGATTTTTTGCAATTAGTCACAGGTATGGAAGCGTAAGAGACTTTAAAAAATTCGTAGACCTTTTACATCAAAATAATATTGGGGTAATATTAGATGTTGTAGCTGTTCATTATGCATCAGATTATTATGGTCTAGATCATTTTGATGGTACAGCCATGTATGAATCAGAATATATGGATTTAAAATATTCTGAATGGGGATCAAATAACTTTGACTACTCAAAGGGACATGTCAGAAGTTTTATGAAATCATCCATGACCTATCTTATAGAAGAATTTCACCTAGATGGGATAAGGATAGATGCTGTATCTTATATGGTATTTTATAATGGCAATTCTGACAGAGGAGTCCACGAGGATAATATATTCTTTATTAAGAATCTAAACGAAACCCTAGAAAAAACACATCCAGATGTAATGAGAATTGCAGAAGATTCCTCAAATTATCCAAAGGTAACCCATCCTGTAAGCGAAGGCGGTCTTGGATTTGATTATAAGTGGGATATGGGCTGGATGAATGACACCCTTAGATATTTTAAGGTCGACTCATATAATCGTAGGGACTATCAAGGAAATATCACATTTTCTATGTATTATTTCCCAAACGAGAGATTTCTCTTGCCACTTAGCCATGATGAGGTAGTTCACCTAAAAAAATCTATGGTTGATAAGATGGCAGGCTCTTATGAAGATAAGTTTAAGCAATTAAAAGTCCTCATGGCCTATCAAATGACCCATCCTGGCAAATTTTTAAACTTCATGGGCAATGAAATTGCAACTTTTGAAGAGTGGAATGAAAATGTAGGGATTAGATGGGAATATTTAGACTATCCAATCCACAGAGATTATCACAATTTTATAAAAGATTTAAACAAACTTTACCTAGATGAGAAGGCCTTTTATAAATATGATTATGAAGAAGAAGGCTTTATGTGGAAGGTAGTAGATGATAATACAAACTCTGTATTTGCCTATGAGAGAAGGGCAGATGAGGATAGGTTCTTAGTTGTCCTAAATATGACAGGTGTCTATCAAGGAGGATATGAAATACCTTATGATGAAGACTTGGAATTTGAGGAAGTTTTAAATTCTAGATCAAGTAAATATGGCGACTACAGATACGAACAAAGAAAGATAGAAGTTAAGAAAGGAAACAATCTTAAAATAGAGCTTTGGGAATATGAAGTAGCTATTTTTAAGATAAGAGAAGTATGAAAGATAGAAAACCAATCAACCTATCTTGGTTAGTAGAAAAATGGACCTTGATAGATGAAGACTCATATCTAAAAAATATGTGGTTAAACACAGAATCTCTTGATTTTATTAGGATAAATCAAGAAATTCAAACAAGAGAGGATATAGTAAAATCCTATATTGACATAGACGATGATGTAGAGCATTATATATTAATGCCAGGCAAGGATGAAATAGATGGATCAGACATAAGAGATGCCTTTATTTCAAGCCTAGGTAAAAGAGATAGGGATGCCTTTATAGATAATGCAGAATTTATTGCACCAGCAGCTGAGTTTTTGGACACAGTATATGAATTAGGTCTAGAATCTGAATGGAATGAATTTAGGGATAAGGTAGCAGCTGACGTTCTCTTAAATTGGGCTGAAGAAGAAGGCCTATCAATAAATAAAGACATGGAGACAATTAACATAAATAAAATACTATGAGAAAATATATAGGACTATTGGCACTAGCGCTGACACTAACAGCTTGTGCTAACAATAAAGAAAATACAGAAGAAACAAAGCCAAAACTTACAGCTGTAGAAGATGATTCTACAAATGATGAAAATTCTACAAACCAGGAAGAAGTAGGCCAAGAAGAGAATAAGGAAGAAAGTAAAGAAGAAACTAAGGAAACATCTATTGATGGAAAACTTGTAAAAAATCAGATAAATATATATGATTATTTTGACACAATTACAAGCTTCATAGCCTATACAGAAAATGATGAAGAATTTGATAGATTAGTAGGAATTCTAGAAGAAGAATTAAGTATATATCACAAGCTTTATAACTCTTACGATGAGTTTGAAGGAGTAAACAACTTCTATACAATAAATCAAAATGCTGGTATAAAGCCAGTTAAGGTCGATAAAGAAATTATAGACTTAACAAAATATTCTAAAGAAATGTATAAGCTTACAGATGGCAAGATAGATATAGCCATGGGATCACTTTTAGGTTTATGGCATGATTTTAGAGAAATGTCAATCAATAATCCTGACAAGGCAGCAATCCCAGCAGAAGATGACCTGGTAAAGGCAAGCAAGCATAAGGATATAGATGCTATAGAAATTGATGAGGAAAACTCTACAGTATATATAAATGATAAGGATGTTAAAATAGATATCGGAGCCATTGGTAAGGGTTATGCCACAAAAATCATTGGTGAAAAACTAAAGGAATCCGGCCTAAAACATGGTATCTTATCAGTAGGTGGGGATGATATGCTAATTGGAGATAATCCAGGAGCTGAAAATTCTTATTATAAGATAGCTATCCAAAACCCGGACCTAGAAGATAAGGATAATCCTTACTCTGCAGTAGTTAGCCTTAAAAATACATCTGTAGTAACAAGTGGTGATTATCAAAGATATTTCGTAGTAGATGGTAAAAGATACCACCATATCATAGATCCAGCTACCTTGTATCCATCTACAAATTGGACCTCAGTATCAGTAATTTTAGATGATATAGCTCTTGCAGATACCATATCCACATATCTTTTCATACTTGATTATGAAAATGGTTTAAAATTTGCAAAAGAGAATAATTGTGAGGTAATGTGGATTGACCATGAAGGAAATCAATTTAAGACAGAAGGATGGCCTGAAAGCTAAGCTAGACCTAGACAATTTTAGATTTTGAAGTTTAATATTGAGAGATTTCAAAATTTGAGGATAAAAGTGAAAAAAATTAATGAAGATTTAATATATCAAAAACTGAATAATAAAAAAATCAGCCTATTTTTCAAAAGGCTCTTTGATATTTTGATTTCACTACTAGTGATAATTCTAATCTTGATACCGGTGGGAATAATTGCCCTAGCTATCAAGTTAGACTCTAAAGGCCCTGTATTTTATAGGCAGGAAAGACTTGGCAAGGACAAAAAGCCATTTTACATTATCAAATTTAGGACCATGATGGTTGGTGCAGACAAAAATCTTGACAACCTCACAGTCAAAAATGACCCGCGTATCACAAGGGTGGGTGGCTTTTTAAGAAAATGGAAGATAGATGAATTGCCACAGTTTTTTAATGTACTAGCAGGAGATATGTCCTTAGTTGGACCAAGACCTGAGACACCAAAGATGGTAGGTCTCTACGATAATTATTATGATGTAATCTTTGCCGTAAGACCTGGAATTACAGACTACGCCTCTATAGAATTTAGAAACGAAAGTGACTATTATAATTCAATAGAAGCTAGTGAGAAAATTTATTTAGAAAAGATTTTGCCTATAAAAATTGACCTAAAATTAAAATATATAGAAAATCTTTCAATCAAAAATGATATCTTAATCTTGCTAAACACTGCAAAAACAATAATAACAGAATAGGGCGTAAAATTTTTACGTCTTATTTTTTTTTGAGAAAAACTTGGTATAATCATTAAGTAATAAATGGAGGTAAGGATGAAATTAGCTTTTGATAACGATAAATATATAAAAGAACAATCAGAAAAAATTCTTGAAAGAATCAGCCACTTTGACAAGCTCTACCTAGAATTTGGAGGCAAGCTCTTTGATGATGCTCATGCTTCTAGGGTATTGCCAGGATTTTTGCCTGATAGTAAACTACGAATGCTTCTAAATATTAAAGATAAGACAGAAATAATCATAACAATAAATGCCAAAGACATAGAAAGCTCAAAGATTAGGGGAGATAACGGTATCTCTTATGATACAGAGGCAATAAGGCTTAAAAGTGCCCTCGAAGATTTTGGATTTTTGGTATCTGCCATTGTGATTACCCAATATGAAGAACAAGAAAAGGCCAAGAAATACATTAAATACCTTGATAACTTAGGTATTAAAAATTATAAAACTTATGATATAAAAGGCTATCCAAATGATTTGGCCACAATTATATCAGAAGATGGTTTTGGTAAAAATGACCATGTCGAAACCAAAAGACCCCTAGTAGTAGTTACTGGTCCTGGTCCTGGTTCAGGAAAGATGGCAACCTGCTTATCACAAATGTATCTTGACCATGAAAAGGGAGTAAATGCTGCCTATGCCAAATTTGAGACCTTCCCAATCTGGAATTTACCTTTAAAACATCCAGTTAATATGGCCTACGAAGCAGCAACAGCAGACCTTGATGATATAAATATGATAGATCCTTACCATCTTGAGGCCTATGGCATATCAGCCGTATCCTACAATAGGGATGTAGAGGCTTTCCCAATCTTAAAAAAGATGTTTGAAAAGATAATGGGATCATCACCATACAAATCTCCAACAGATATGGGAGTAAATAGGGTAGGCTTTTGCATAGTAGATGAAAATGAGGCAAGTGAGGCTTCTAAGGCAGAAATTATCAGAAGATACTACAATACCCTGGTTGATTACAGACTAGCCAAGGTCCCTGTCCATACTTTAGAAAAGATTCAAATGTTAATGAGCCAGATGGAGATAGGTCCAGATGATAGGGAAGTAGCCCTAGCCGCAAGAGACAGAGCTAAAAGAGCAGGAAGTGATGCTTTTGCTATTGAACTAGAAGATGGCAATATAATCACAGGCAAGAAATCAAACCTTCTTTCAGCTCCAGCAGCATGCATCTTAAATGCCCTTAAGAAGCTTGGAGGCCTTGATGATGAAATTTTACTTATCTCTCCTCATATAATAGAGCCAGTATCAAGTCTAAAGACAAAAGAGCTAGGTAGTGATGAGACAAGTCTTTCTGTAAATGAAATGCTAATAGCTCTTTCAATCTCAGCGACAACTAATCCTTTAACTCACATGGCAATTAAGCAAATTGGTAAACTTAAGGGACTAGATGCCCATTCAACAGTCATTCTAAATGATTCACAAAAATCTATGCTTAGAAAACTAGGCCTAAATTTCACCCAAGATCCTGATTTTTCAGAAGAAGATTACAGATAAAAATAGCTCCTAAGCTAAGCTTAGGAGTCTTTTTTTGTCTCAAAATCATCGTATTCTATATAGTTGAAATAATAATCTACATCATTATCTTGATCATTTTGGTATATCTTTGCCATATCCTCACTCATTTCACCAATCATATCAGTGATAAATTTACGGAGAGATCTTTGGCAAACATCATATCACTTACATCCATCTTGACCTTCCTTATAGAATGGGAGTGGGCAATTTTTTTGGCAAGGTCTACACCATTTATGTGTGCTTTTTTTGTGATAAATCTTGAGAAGAAATCTAGGAAATCTCTTAGATTATTAACCTTTGACCTCATGTGTTTATAAAAAATATTGGATGTGATTCCTTCAGTTTGGATTAGAGTATCGTAGAATTTATCCTTAGATCCATCAATCTCAAAAACTATATGGCTTGTAACATAGTCAAAGGCTTCGTTTATCTCATCTGCCGCATAATCAATTAGTTCATTGATAATATTGTAAAACTTATCATTAAGCCTAGCTATCATGGCATCCACATAGTCAGGCCTATCATTATTTGTAGAACGATATTGGTAGATGTAGTTGGCAAAATCATAGAAGGTGTGGCCCTTGCTATCTATAGGCATTTTAAATTCTTTTGTTAAGATTTTTTCTATAAAATAAATAAGAAGGGGTGGATAGAGGATTTTCTTATCTATCTGTTTAAAAATCTCATCTAGGGCTAGTTCTATATTATCAGATTTTATGTGAATCCTATTGCCAATGGCCTTTATTAAAATTTTGTGCTTGCCATTTTTTTCTATTAGTTCGATTTTGCCCACAAAAGGCTTTCTCATTGGGAAAAAGCGGCTTATTTTTGGAAAAACATAGGCATCCATATAATTATTATAAGGAAGCTTGGTATCCATATTGGAATTTATTTGCTTGATTATTTCCTTTTTTATATCTAGGTCCTCAAGCTTTGGATTGTTGGCCTGGATTCTTATATAATTTGATATTACTTCCTTTAGGGACAATTGATTTTCGAGAGTGTAGATTGTGGCATCATCTACAAATTTTTTCTCATTCTTTTCATCTACAAAGGAAAAGTCCCTAATTAGTTCGGTCTTTACAGAAATTTCAAAACCATGGCTTTCACCAGTTTTGTTTACTATCTTTAGGTGTCTGATTGGTAGGGGATAGGTTATGGTTGATCCTGTTTGTATATTGTAGATAAGCTTTCCTTCTTCTGTGGTAAACTTAGCTGTACCATTTTCGTGTAAGTGGCCGGTGAAGATGAATTTTATACCATTATCAGCTAAGACTTCTATAGGAGTTTTATTATTTAATCTAGGGTCTCTATCTTCTATCTTAGTCTTGTATTCTTTGATTATAAATGGAGAAAATACTAGCTCTTGGTTTCTAAAATTAGGGATAAAGGCGTGGTGACTTACAGCTATAACCATATCCTTGCGGGCCTTGGCTTCATCAATCTTATCGGCAATCCACCTTAGTTGTTCTTTTGAGATAGATCCTACTACATTGCAGATCCCATCCCTGTGTTTTTGTTCCTTATCTGCAGCGTAAATTGAGCTATCAATCATGATGATAGTTAGGCCATTTTCGTATTTAAAATCTTTTTTAACCCTTGCAACGTATGATAGATAGCCATTTGCATAGTAGGAATATTTATCATCCCTCTTGTATTTTTCGTTTACATCTGCTAGATAGGCTTTAAAAATTGGGCTATCCTTATAGAATTCTAATATAGAATCATCTTCATAGATAGATTTATAAATTTCTTCAAAGTCTCTTGGACTAGTCATTTGGGCAGGGCCATCATTTTTATAATCGTAGGCCTTTTTGGAATTTATGTCGTGGTTACCTGGTATTATAAAGGCCTTGCGATCTTTGTCTTTGTTTTTCCATTCATCAATAAGACTAGCAGCCTTCTTGTGGCTTAGGTATTCTCCTTCCTTGGTCAAATCTCCAGAAAGGATTAAAAATTTACTGGCAACCTTATCCACCATTTCCAAGGATTTTTTAAATAAGTACTCGCTCTCAACTACAAGTTTTCTTTCTATTTTTAATTCTTTTCTTAAATTTTCAGTATCTGCAATTAAACTTTGATCTATAACGTGAGGATCAGAAATGATTGATAGATCATAGTTTTTTGTTTGTAAATTTGTCATCCTTTACTCCTCTTATTGTTCCTTTATTATACCTGTTTAGGCCTAGAATAAAATGTATTTTAGCTTTATAAAAAACTTTCTTGTATATTGTAACAAAATAGTTTATAATAATATTAAGAAGTATTATTTGAAATTATGAAAGGAGCCCATATGTTTAAGAAAATTGAAAAGGTTTTTATAGCCTCAGGCCTTCTGCTTGCCCTTAGTGCATGTTCACAAGATAAAGAAATAAAAACAGCAGAAGATTACAAAGATACATATCCAGGCGTTTTTGCCACATATAAGGCCAATGCAGATATGAGCGAAACAAAATTTGGTGGTTCTGTCCAAGTTGACTATCTAGAAGCTCATCCTAATCTTAGAGAATTTTATGATGGTTATGTCTTTGCCAAACAATACGACAGGGCAAGGGGCCATACATATGCTCTAGAAGATGCCATAAATACCGAAAGACCTAAGCCAGGTGCATCTTGTCTTGCTTGTAAGAGTGCTGACTTTGTAGCTGCCCTTGAAAAAGATGGCATAGATGTAAATAGCATGGATTTTGATCAGTTTGTTAAAGACCATCCTGGAATGCAGACTATTTCTTGCTATGATTGCCATATGGATGATATCGGTACAGTCCAGGTAACAAGAGAACACTTTAGAAAACAAATTGATGAAGGTAGGGTCAATTCTAACAATGCCAAGGTTGATAGCCTATCTTGTGCCCAATGTCACGTAGAGTATTATCTAGATCCAGAAACTAAAGAGGTAATTTTACCTTATAAGTACGGTTTTGAAACTGATGATATGCTAAAATATTACGATGAAATTGACTTTAATGATTGGGAACACCCAGCTACAGGCACAGGACTACTTAAGGCCCAACACCCTGAGTTTGAAACCTTTATGGGATCAGTCCACGATGCTGCAGGACTTTCTTGTATAGATTGTCACATGCCAATAGTAGAAGATGAAAAGGGCAATAAATTTAAATCTCACCACTGGACAAGTCCACTTAAATCCAAAGAGACAATCAAGAATTCTTGCCTATCTTGCCACGCTGGTAAGAGTGAAGATGATATGATTGCTTGGGTTGAAGAAGTTCAGCAAGGTGTATATGATAGGACAAATGAAGTAAGCGATAAGCTTAAAAAATTCATTGACCTATTTGCAAGCCATGTCGAAAAAGGCGACTTATCAAAAGAAGATAAGGATAAACTACACGAGATTCACAGACACGCTCAGTTTAAATGGGATTTTGTTTGGGTAGAAAATGGTGAAGGCTTCCATAACTCAAATAAAGCTCATAAAAACTTAGATGAAGCCGAAGCTCTAGTAGACCAAGGCATGGAAATTTTAAGTAAATATGAATAAAAGTAATGGACTCCCACAGAGTCCTTTTACTTTGAGGATAAAAAATGAAAAAAATTATAAAAAAAATTATAAAAAGTTTCTATTCCATGAGGACTGGGATTATTTTACTAATAATAATAGCCCTGACATCTATTATTGGGACCCTAATTCCTCAAGGAAATGATCCAAGATTCTACCTTGAAGCCTATCCATCTTTTGGGAAAATCATAATTTTATGTGATTTTGACAAGGTTTACTCGTCTTGGTGGTATATTTTATTAACCCTTCTTTTGCTGGTAAATTTATTATTTTGTAGCATAAACCGCTTCAAGATAATTTTTGAAAAATCCTTTAAAGATCCAGATATAAAAGTAAGGCTAAAGAATTATCAGAAGTTTGAAAAGATAAAAAAAGATTCTGATATTTTTGAAATCTTAAAGGTCAAAAGCCCAAAAGAAACTGAAATCGATGGGAAAAAAGTTTATTATAAGTTTGATGGCAAGATAGGACATTTGGGCTCATGGCTTACCCATCTATCGATAATCATAATTATTCTAGCCTTCGCCTTTGGTCGCTACAAGGGCTTTGATGAATTTGTACATGGAGTACCTGGAAGTATCCTAGATCTTCAAAATTCTGATAAAAAGATTAAAATTAACCAATACGATGTTTTATTTAGAGAAGACTATACAGTTGACCAATATATAACAAGTTTAGAAGTCCTTGATAAGGATAATAAAAAACTTGATGAGGGCCTCACCATGGTAAATAAGCCTTTTAGGTTTGATGGATTCAATATCTACCAAAATTCAACAGGCTGGGCCTATGAGGCTAAATTATTTAAGGATAAAAAGTTTTTTGAAGAAAAACTCATTTATAAGGGTGACTTCTTTATAGCTGATAATAAAAAAATCGCCCTACAATTTGTAGATTTTTATCCAGACTTTGATGAAACTAGTATGATGAAACCTAGAACTAAGTCACCATTTTTACATCATCCTGTAGCTTTGTATGCTATATTTTATGATGGAGAAAGGGTAGATATGGGCCTTAACCACCCAGGAGAGCCTATCAAATGGGAAGAGTATAGCTTTGTGATTGATAACCCTCAGATGTTTACCCTCTTGCAAGTGGCCCATGACCCAGGTAAAAATATTGCCCTCATAGGAGCAGGCTTACTAATGGTTGGACTCTTCCTATCCTTCTACATCAATCCAAGGGATTTTATCCTGGTAGAAGATGACGACTTTTCTTATCTATTCGTAAAATATGCCAAAAAAGATAAGATATCTAAGGAAAAATTAGAAAAAATTATTGGAGAAGAAAAATATGATTAATTTATTAAATATAGAAAATTTACTTTTCTACCTAGCCTTGTTTGGCTATTTGATTGCCATGTTTCTATTTATAATATTATTTGTAAATAAGACAGAAAAATGGGGGATAATAGGCAAAAATATCATGATGGTCGCCTTTATATCCCACACCCTCGCTATAATTGTAAGAACTATAAATGCTGGAAGGCTCCCACTTTCCAACCAATACGAATTTGCAAGCGCCTTTGCCTGGGGAATAGCCCTTTGCTATTTAATTTTTGAAAAGAAGTATAAACTTCTAGCTATGGGTACCTTTGTTAGTCCGATTCTATTTTTAATAATCGGCTATGCAGCTATGAGAGATAAGACAATCAGACCTCTAATGCCAGCCCTTGATAGCAAGTGGCTTGCAATCCATGTTACTCTTGCAATTCTTTCCTACGGTGCCTTTGCTGTTGCAGCTGGTATTTCTGCTATGTATCTTTTAAGAGATAAATTCTCAGATAATGCCTTTAATAAAGGCATAGCTGAAAAGGAAAAGCTAGATGAGATTGCCTATAGGATTATTGCCTTTGGTTTTATCTTTTTGAGTATGGTTATGATTACTGGTGCCATCTGGGCAGAATCAGCCTGGGGTAGGTATTGGGCTTGGGATCCTAAGGAAACTTGGTCCTTCATCACATGGATAATCTATGCCATCTATCTACATCTAAGAAGGTCAAGAGGCTGGCAAGGAAAAAGAGCAGCTATCTTTGCTATAGTTGGCTTTATATGTGTAGTTTTCACTTATATTGGCGTAAATACCTTTATTCCATCCCTACATTCCTACGCTTAGAAAAAAATAAATAACTTTAAAAATCGGCTAGACTTTGTCAATATTTTTAATATATATTGGCAAGTCTAGCCTTTATAAATATTGTTAAAATAGGAATTTAAAGTACAGTATAATAGTAAAAATTGCTAAATTTTTATATGGAGATTTTATGACATTAACAGAAAGCGTAAATAAGATTACAGGAGCTATATTTATTGCTTGCCTGAGCCTTATCAGTCTGTACTTATCTAGATATAGCCTGATATTTATGGCTTTAATTCCAGTGGTACTTGCCCTTACATCCTTCAGGGATGGCTTCTTATCCGCCTTAGTAAAGGTGGGGTTTACTTATATAAGTGCCTTGGTATTTTTAAATATAGAGCAAATAAATACTAGCTATATCCCCTTAGTTTTGGTAGGGCTAATATTTGTAATCTTAATTAGCTTAAAGATACCAGACAAATATCAAATATTTTTGGCCTTTGTCCTTATAAGCTTGGTTTTTATTTTTCTATTTAAGATAGAAATGATAGAAAATAAGCTTACTATTGATAAAATGGCACTAGATTTTAAACAAGTGGTCGAAAGTTCTTATTCATATAGGTTTGACCTTGATATTTACAAGAAGGCAGTAGCCTTATATCCTTCTCTAATTTCTATGATAGTCATGGTTTATTCAGTCCTTTCTATCAAACTTATTAGAAATTACTTATCCTTTATGGATAAGGGGGTAGAAGATATAAAAGAACTTGACCAAATTAGGGTAGAGTTTAAGGATTTATTAGGACTTACTCTTATCTTTGTAATCATATATTTTCTTGCTAGCTTTATGAATATAGAGAGAACTTATATACTTTCAAACCTCATATTTATTAGCATGATAATACTTGTAGCAAACGGCCTAAGTCTTTTTGACTACATGCTTAAAAAATCTAGTCTGCCTTTGACAAGAGCCTTTCAATGGTTTTTTATGATAATTTTATTTCAAGTTATCTTCATTCCACTATTATTTTTTGGTTTTGCAGATATATTTATAGATTTTAGATCAAGGAGGAAAAATGCGAAATAATGAAAAATTTATTAGTAGATCTAATTTAATCTTGATTTTGGCCTTTCCTCTAATTGCATCCCTAATAGTTTTTTACTATAATAAGACCCTAGGTGCTGTAGGAATACTTGTTTGTATTATTTTGTTTTTCTTTTTGAAAAACATAAATTCTACAAGGGATAAGGAATTGCAGAAGTATGTTGATAATATCAGCTTTTCATTTGATTCCATTACCAAAAATGTAGTATTTGAAATGCCATTTCCAATTGCTATTTTAGAAGAAAATAGAAAAATAAAATGGCATAATTCATTTTTTAGGGACTTATTCCCAAACCATAAGCTAATTGGCGAGAGCATCGATTCAATTATACCTGACTTTGCGGAAATAGAATTTGATAATGAGGAAATTAAACAATCACAAAATGTTAATATAGCTGATAAGATTATTCAATTTTATTATTCTACAATTTTTAATGAGGGTGATGATAGTAATCAAACCTTCTTATATGGAATAGATAATACTTATGATGAGTCAATCAAAAAACTTTTTAAGGCAAAAAGATTAGTTTTTTATTCTGTTTTTATAGATAATTATGATGACCTAAGAAATTCTGCCCAATCTGACCAAAGAGCTCAGGTATTAGGTGAAATAGATAGGGTGATTAATGAATATTTCAAAGCTTATGATTGCCTAATTAGGAAATATGAAAATGACAGGTTCATGATTATAAGTGAGTATCAGGATTATAAAGAAATTCGTGATGATAAATTTTCGATTTTAGATAAGGTCAGGGATATAAGCAAGGGCAATTCCATTCCGCCAACCCTTTCAATAGGTGTTGGCCTTGCTGGAGAAAAGCCATCTGACATATATTCTGATTCAAGAGATGCTATAAATATTGCCCTATCTCGTGGAGGAGACCAAACTGTAGTCAAACTTGAAGATAATTATGAGTACTATGGTGGAAAAACTAAGGCAATTGAAAAAACCTCTAAAGTTAGATCAAGGGTCATTTCCCAATCACTAAAGAGAATGATGGAATCAAGCCCTGATATTTATGTTATGGGCCACAATAATCCTGATATGGATTCATTTGGGTCAGCACTTGGTGTTTATGAAGGTGCAAGGTCGATAAATAAGAGGGTTTATATTATCCTAAATGAAGTCACAAAGCCTATAGAAAATATGTATGCGAGGGTTATAGATGAGCTTAGCGAGCTAAAGGATAATATTCTAACTGAAGATGAAGCTTTAAGAAGAATATCTTCCCAGTCCCTTATAATAGTTACAGATAACCATAGAAAAAATTCTACAGAAGGCCCAAAACTTCTGGATATGACTGATAATATATTTATAATAGACCACCACAGAAGGGGTAAGGATTATATCAAAAATGCCACAGTTTCTTATATAGAGCCTTACGCATCATCGGCATCAGAGCTTGTTACAGAGATTTTATCTTATCTAGATGAAAACTTTAAGGCAAGAACTGCCGTAGCAGAATCCCTACTTGCAGGTATAACAGTCGATACCAAAAACTTTGTCTACCAAACAGGTGTAAGAACCTTTGAGGCAGCCTCAATCCTAAAAAGATGGGGTGCTGACTCAGTATATATAAAAAGAATGTTTAAAGATGACTTTGAAATTGTAAAATATAAGTCAGAGGTAATAGCAGATTCCTTCATAGTTGAGGATTTTATAGCTATTGCCCACTTTAATAGAGAAATAGATGGTTCTACTCTTATTGCAAGCCAGGCTGCAGATGATCTTCTTAATATAAAGGGAGTACTCGCAAGCTTTGTACTTACAAGGGCTAACAATAAAATTCACATATCAGGTAGAAGCTTAGGCGATATATCGGTACAATTAATACTAGAGCGCATTGGGGGTGGCGGACACTTAACAGCCGCAGCCACCCAATTAGAGATGAGCATGGAAAATGCTGAAAAAATGTTAAGAAAAGCAATAAAAGAATATTTAAGAGAGGAAGAAGAAAATGAAAGTAATACTAACAGATAATATTGTAAGAGTTGGAGTAAAGGGAGACCTAGTAGATGTAAAGCCAGGATATTTTAGAAACTATCTTGATCCACAAGGCCTAGCTGTAAAGGCAACAAAAGATAATATGGCTGAACTTGAAAAAATGAGAGAACAACTTAAGGCAGAAGAAGCTGAAAATAGAAAAGAAGCTGAAGCACTTAAGGAAAAAATCGAAGCTCTAACAATCGAACAAAAGGTAAGAGTAGGAGAAGATGGAAAGCTATTTGGTTCTGTAACAAACAAAGACCTTGCTGAAGCTCTAGCAAAAGAAGGAATCGAAATAGATAGAAAGAGAATCGAAGAAATCGAAAAAATCGATGGAGTAGGTGAATTCGTACTAAACGCTAGACTTTATGAAGGAGTAAATGCAGACCTTAAGGTAAACGTGGTAGCTGAGGCAGAATAATGACAGATGGCTTAAGGCCACTACCTTATGACTTCTTATCAGAACAGGCTATCATAGGCTGTATTTTAAAGAAAAATGAAAGCTTTGATAGTGCAAATCAAATAATAAAACCTGTAGACTTTTACGATTCAAGGACACAGAGGATATATAAGACTATAGTCACCATGTTTGAAAAAGACATTAAGGTAGACGTAGTATCCCTTATATCTCAATTGTCCAACGAAAATATATTACAAGAAGTTGGAGGGGAGGAGTTTATCACTGAGATTACCCTCTCCTCATTTTATACTCCAAATATTGACACTTATTGTAAAACAGTCAAGGCCAAATCCTTATTAAGAAGTCTAATCGGGGCTAGTGAAGATATAATAGAAAAATCCTACAGGCAAAGCGATGATGTATCTGACATCCTAGCTAGTGCCGAAAATAGGATATTTGAGATATCACAAGATAACCATTCCCAAGGTCTAGTAAGGGTAGCAGACACCATGGATGATACCCTACGACAAATCAACGAACTAACCCTAGCAGATGGGAGAATAACAGGAGTTGCTACAGGACTTGAAGCTGTAGATAACAAACTTTCGGGACTCCAAAGTTCCCAGCTAATATTACTAGCTGCAAGGCCAGCTATGGGTAAGACCGCCCTTGGACTAACCATGGCGTGGAATGCTGCTAAGGCAGGCAAATCTGTAGCCTTCTTCTCTCTAGAGATGTCAATCTATCAGCTAAACCAAAGGCTCTTATCAATGGTAAGCCTAGTAGGCCTAGAATCAATCATCAATGGATCCATAAGAGATGATGATTGGACACTTCTAATAGATGCTACCAAAAAAATAGTAGAAACAGACCTCTATGTAGATGAAACCCCAGGCATAAGATTATCAGAAATGAAATCAAAACTAAAAAGGCTAAAGGCAGAAAAGGGACTTGATTTAGTAGTAATAGACTATCTCCAGCTAATGCAAGCTGATGGTAGACAAGAAAATAGGCAAAATGAAATAGCATCCATATCAAGGGGCCTAAAATCCTTATCCAAGGAACTAAATTGTCCTATACTTTCTCTTGCCCAATTATCAAGAGAGGCAGATAAGAGAGCAGATCATAAGCCAATCCTATCAGACTTAAGAGAATCAGGCGCCATCGAGCAGGATGCCGATGTTGTAATGCTCCTATATAGAGAAGATTATTATGATGAAGAGGTAGAGCCAAACATAGCCAAGCTAATCTTTGCAAAGCACAGAAATGGGGCTACTGGTACAGTTGATTTGTATTTCAACAAACCATGCACCACCTTCATCAATTTAAGCCACAGGGATGAAAATGCCTAGAATATATTTAGATAAAATAGATAGAGAAAGTGCCTTAGAACTAAAAAATTGGGGCAATTTTTCTGACCCAAGACTTATAGGCTACAATTATGGCAACCTCACAGACTTTGAACTAAGGCTTTGGTATGGCAATATCAACATGCCAAATAAGAGATATTTTGCAGTCAGAAGAAAAGAAGATGACAGATTTATAGGATTTATCGGCCTTAAAAATATAAATCCAATCCTAAAAAGAGCCAAACTAGGCATAGTCTTTGATGCAAATTACGTATCCTGCGGCTATGGATACGAATCCATAAGAGAAATTTTTGTAGTATTTTTTGAAGAAATGAGATATAGGACCCTCTATTTAGATGTCAACCTCTTTAATGAAAGGGCGATAAAGGCCTACGAGAAGGCTGGTTTTAAAAAGACCTCCTACACGAGAGAAGTCTTTGAAAACCAAGCCATAGACTTAGATGAGAGATATTTTGAGATGTCCAAGGGCCTAATCTATTCAAAGATAATGAATATGAAAATAAGTAAGGATGAATATAATGAACTTTGAAATGCAAGAACTGAAACTGGATATGGGCACCACCCCCTTTGAGAATATGTTTTTAAATACTTATCTTCAGATGGCAGATGGCGATGCTATCAAGGTTTATCTCCTAATTTATAAGGATATATATAATGATGGCACAGTCGATGTTGCAAAGATTAAAAGACAGCTAAGCTTTGATGATGAAAGATTTGAAAAAGCCGTTAATTTTTGGATAAATATGGGCATCTTTAGAGAAAAAAAGGCCTCAGATGGGACAAATTTTATAGAAATAATCTCCCTAAGGCAGATGTATTTTGGAGAAAGCGAGCCTACAAATGACAATGAACTAAACTTTGACAAGGCTCAAAGAAAGTCAATCATGTTTGAAAATATCGAAAGAATAATAGATAGGCAGCTCACTCCAGCAGACATAACAAGGATCCACGAGACATTGGGAGAATATGACCAAGATCCAGAGCTTGTAACAGAAGCCTTTAGACAGGCAAGAGAAGCAAATAACGTAGATGTAAAATATGTAATGGGCTATCTAAAAACCTGGAGAGACCAAGGCATAAATAGCCTAAATGAGCTCAGGATGAGGGAAGAACGTAACAAGCTTAAAAAATCCAGAACAGTAAGAACCTATAGGAAAAAATCTGATTCAAATGTAGGAAATGATAACGACAATCTTGCCCAAACAGCAAGGGCTAGAAGACTAGAGAGATTGAGAAATCAGAGGGACTAATATGAAGGCTAGTGAAAAAGCAAGTCTAATCTTACAAGAAAGACGTAGAGAAAATAAAAGACGCCAAGAAGAGGCTATAAACGAAGTCTATGACAAAATCCCAAAGATAAGAGCTCTAGATAAGCTAATCAAGCAAGTAGGTTTTGATAGTATAAGACTAGCAGCAGAAGGCCTAGACACAAAGGCAAATGAAGATAAGCTTAAAAATTTAATAGGAGAAAAACACAAAGAGCTCCTTAAGGCAGGCTTCCCTGTAGATTACATGGAGGAAAAATATTTCCATCCACTCTGTAAGGACACAGGCTTTGTGGGCAATGAAATTTGCTCATGCAGGTCTCAAATCATAATAGATGAGAATTATAAAAGATCTGGCATAAGACAAGTCATAAATAGGGAAAATTTTAAGACCTTTAATATCAATTTATTTTCCAAAAATCCTTATCCAGAATATGCAAACATAAGTCCCTATGAAAATATGCAGATGATCCTAGCTGATTTAAGTAAATATATAGACAATTTTGATAGACAAAGCGGAAATATTTATATCCAAGGGAAAGTAGGCAGAGGCAAGACTTTCCTGATAAATTCCATAGCCAAAGAGCTATTGGATAGGAATTATTCAGTAGTCTACATGACATCAACCAAGCTTTTTAAATTTTTAAATGATTACTATTGGGCCTTTGAAGATAGAAGGGGAAATTTGGAAAACCAATACGACCTAATCTTTGAATGTGACCTTCTAATAATAGATGACCTAGGCGCTGAAACCCATAGGTCAACCGACCAATCAAACCTATTTGATGTTGTAAATGAGAGGATGAATAAGAATCTACCAATAATTCTATCATCCAATCTCGATGAAGCCTTAATAGAAGAGATTTATGGACCTAGAATATTTTCTAGAATATTGGGTAATAATTCAAAGACCTATGAAATATTTGGGGAAGATCTTAGACTAAAGGGGACAGATTATGATTTTAGTTGATAAAGAAAAAATGCGAGCAATCGACTCTTATGCTATAAATGTGCTAAAAGTACCAGCCCTAAGCCTTGTAGAAAGGGCAAGTCTAGCTGTACTTAAGCACATTAATCTAAACAAATTTGGTTACTTTGCAATAGTTGTCGGAGTAGGAAATAACGGGGCAGATGGCCTAGCCCTAGCAAGAAATCTCCTAGCTAGGTACAAGGATGTAGAAATATATATACTTGGCGATGTAGAAAAGGCAAGCGAAGAATTCCGCCTAAATCTAGAATCTTGCCAGATGCTTTGCGAAGAGATATTTTATGTTCAAAGCATAGAAGATTTAGAAGAGATGGAAAGACGCCTAAATAATGTCAATCTAATTGTAGATGCCATCTTTGGTACGGGCTTAAATAGGCCAGTCACAGGAATTTACGCCACAGTAGTATCCATCATCAACAATGTAATGAAATATAAAATTTCAATAGATATACCATCAGGCCTTGATGCAAGTACCGGCCAGGACCTAGGCGAAGTAGTCGATAGCGACCTAATAGTAACTATGCAGCTGATGAAAAAGGGCATCTATGAAAGAGAAATCTATAAGAAAAAATGCGTAATTGAAGACATAGGCATCCCACAAAAGGCCATAGATTCAGTTTTGTATGGTCTAGTTGATTAAATTATTTATTTTCATCTTCCTTTGCAATCGTTTGCCACGCTAGTATAGTAAAAGAAAAAGGGGGATGATCCTATGAAAAAGAATTTCTTACTAATATTGATATGTCTTTTTGCCCTCATATCTTGTGCTAGCCAGAAGCCAGATAATAGTGAAGCAGACCTTGCAAATGAATATGCAGACGAGGCAAGACGAGAAATTGATGATCCTAGATATGCTGATATGGCAAAAGATGAGGCCATAGATGATGGAGAAGGGTCAGACCTATCAGATGATTCAAATGATTATATAGAAAGATTTGTAAATATTGACCTAGAAACTATATCCTATGATAAGGACCTAGAGTCTATAAAAAAATCAGTAGCAAAGCTAGAAGGTTTTGTAGAAATTGAATCAACATATTTTAATAGGACCAATGAAGATAGGGACTTAAGAAATACTGAACTTACCATAAAAATTCCAAAAGAAAGTGCTGAAAAATTTGACCAGACCCTAGAAGGCCTGGGTAAAACCATAAATGTTTCCAAAAATTCTAACAACCTAGAAAAGTCATTTAGGGATGCAGATAAGGATTTAGAAATAAAGGAAAAACAGCTGGAAAAATTCAATGAGCTTTTGGAAAATTCTAATAACATCGAAGACACCCTTGTTATTAATGCCAAGATTATAGAAACTCAAGGGGAAATAGATAATCTTAAAAAAGCAAAGGCTGACCTAAAAGATAGGGTGACCTACGATACCTATAATGTAGGCATAAATGAAGTGTATTCTTATAATAGAAATTCCAACAATCCTGACCTAGGATCTAGGATAAAGGAAGCAATGGGAGATTCTATTGGCCTTGTCAAGGAATTTTTCTCTCAGGTCATAGTAGGATTTTTCTTGTATTGGCCATTTATAATAATTATCTTGGCCTTAGGATTTGGACTTTATAAGCTAAGAAAAAAATTTAAGTCAAAAAAGTAATTTTAAAATTTTGACACTTAAGATAAGAGGCTTATTTTCTTTAATACAAAAGGATAAAGCCTCTTATTATTTTAAAATATTAGTAGAATAAAAGTATATTCTATTAAACATAGTAATTCTTATTTCTAATTTAAAAAGATTGACTAATCTTAACTAATTAGTTATAATTAAAATGAATTATAAAATATATAGGAGGATTATATGGATTTAATCATTGGTATTCTTTTGATTATCACCTATATAGGGCTTGCAGTATATGCAGCCAAGGGCGGAAACCTTATGACTGGTTTCTTTGTCATGGCTGTTTTATGGCTTGGTCTTTGTATAGTGGGTGGTCAAATAAGTCTTACAGACGGAATGACAGAAATTTTGCAAAAGGGACCAGAATCATGGGGCGCTACGGCGGTTAATGTTATCTTTGGTTCTTGGTTTGGTAAGATATTGGTAGATACAGGCATAGCAAGCAAGCTTATAAAGTCTGTAACAGAGTTGGGTGGAGATGATCCCCTTATTGTTACCCTTCTTTTATCTCTTGTAACCGGTATCATTTTTACAGCAACCTTTGGTGCTGGTGCTGTTGTAGCTATAGGTGTTATTGTTTTACCTATCCTACTTAGCCTTGGTGTGCCAAAGTTCTTGGCGGTTTCAGCTTATCTTATGAGTGTTGGTAGTGGTATGTACCTTAACCCGGTTTTATTTAGTCAAATGCAGGCTATCTTTGAAGATATGACCTATTCAGATCAATACATAAGCTGGGCCTTTGCTGCAATGGCAGTCCAACTTGTTGTTATAGGAATAATGCTATTTACTTATATGAAGGTCTTTGCTTCATCAAGAAGAAGAAAGAGAAAGGCCTGGGGAGTGGACATAAATGAGGCTAATGATATGGATAGGGTACCATGGTATGCTTTATTTACTCCTATTATCCCAACATTTTTATCAATAGCCTTCAAGGTGCCAACAATTCCTGCCTTTATAGTAGGAGCTGTATTTGGACTTGCTACTTGTAAGATGATTGGTAGGTCTTGGTCAGAGATGTCAAGAATAATATCTTCTACCTTCTATGAAGGTGTAATAGATGTTGCTTCCCTATTAGGTTTCTTATTTATTCTTCCAATGTTTAATAAGATTTCTGGTATAGCAGCTCCTTTCTTTGACCCAATCCTAGGAGATATCTTGCCAACAACAACCCTTGGCCTTGCCATAGCCTTTATGATTATGGCGCCACTTGGCCTATTTAGGGGACCACTTACAATATTTGGTGCAGGTGCTGCAACAGTAGGAGTTTTAAATGCTTTAGGAGATTTCCCAACAGCCTTCTTATTTACTCTCATGTATGTACCAACCATAGCTATGAACCTTTCTGCTTGTCCAACTCAGTCTTGGAACTTGTGGGCATTAAACTACAGTAAGGTAAGTGTCAAAGATTTTATGAAAACTGGTCTACCTTGGGCATGGTTGATCACAGCTATAAATTTATTTTTAGTTTTTGTATTCTTTGGTAGATAGGAGAAAATATGAGTAAACAAATACGTGTAGGTATAGATGTTGGTGGTACTAATACAAAGGCAGTTGCTATAGATAATAAGACTTATGAAATAGTAGGAGTTGGTATTATTCCAACAACCCACGACCATGAGCTGGGAGTAAGTGCTGGTGTAATAGAATCATTTAAAAAATGTCTGACCGAAAATAATATATCAAGTGATGAAGTGGTTTTCATTGCTCATTCCACAACCCAAGCTACAAATGCCCTAGTTGAAGGAGATGTAGCCAAGGTAGGAGTGATCGGAATTGCTGATGGAGGCCTTGTAGGATTTTTATCTAAAATTCAAGGTAAAATTAAGGACATAGTCCTAGATGAATCAGGCAAAAGAAAAATCACAACTGCCTATAGGTTTGTCAATAGGAAAGATTTTTCAAGAGAATTAGTATCAAAGCTAATGGATGATTTAATCGCTGAAGGATGTGGAGTAATAGCAGCATCAAAAACCTTTGGTGTTGATGGAATGGATGAAGAGCTTCTTATCAAAGAACTTGGCAAGGAAAAGGGCATAGAAGTCTGTGCAGCAAGTGAGATTTCAAAACTATACGGCCTAACTAGAAGAACAAGAACAGCCGTAATCAACGGCTCAATCCTTCCAAGGATGATTTCTACTGCAGATTCAACAGAAGATGCGGTAAAGAAGGCAGGAATAGGAGCACCCCTTATGATAATGCGTGGAGATGGCGGCGTAATGGATATCGAAGAGATGAGAAATAGGCCAGTACTAACCATGCTTTCAGGACCAGCTGCATCGACAGTCGGAGCTCTTATGTACCTGAGGGTATCAAATGGTATTTTCTTTGAGGTAGGCGGAACAACTACAGACATAGGAGTTATCAAAAATGGTAGACCAATGATAGATTATGCGGTAGTTGGTGGTCAAAGAACTATGGTAAACTCCATGGACGTTAGGACAGTAGGTGTTGCTGGTGGATCAATGATAAGAGCTAACAATGGGAAAATTGTAAAAGTAGGCCCAAGATCTTGCCACATAGCCAACCTTCCTTATGTAGTCTTCACTGATCCTAAGGAATTTGAAAATCCAGAAGTAATTCAATTATCACCAACAAAGGGAGACCCAGCAGATTATATAGCAATCAGGGCCAATGGCAAAGATTACGCCCTTACTACAACCTGTGCAGCAAATGCCCTAGGAATTATCGAAGAAGGCGACTATTCTTATGGAAATCCAGAATCAGCAAAAAGATGCTTCGAAGTCCTTGGTAAATTCTTGGGTATGAGTGGAGATGACGCTGCAAGGGCAGTGCTTGATGATGCAGCCAAAACCACAAATGAAGTAATATTAGACCTTATGGATAAGTATAGGGTAGAAGAATCTCAAACAACCATAGTCGGTGGTGGCGGTGGAGCAAAAGTCCTCCTACCATTTGCAGCTGACAAACTTGGAGTTCCATACACCCTAGCAGATAAGGCAGAGATTATATCATCAATCGGTGTAGCTCTAGCTATGGTAAGGGATGTAGTAGAAAGAGTAATCCCTCAACCAACTAGAGAAGATATAATAGATTTAAGAAATGAAGCAACCGATCAAGTAATCAAATCAGGAGCAACACCAGAATCTGTAGAAATTCAAATAGAAATTGACCAGCAAACATCCAAGGTCCGTGCCATAGCAACAGGATCAACAGAAATAGCAAGTCAAGACCTCTCTAAGGAAATCACCGAAGAAGAGGCCCTAGACCTAGTTGCTGAAAGCTTTGGAGTTGAAAAGAGTCAAATCAACAAAGAAACAGAAAATGAATTCTTCAGAGTTTATACAAGTCAAAAAGGTAACAAGAAAGAGCTTAGAGCTATTGATAAGAAGGGCTTCATAAAGCTTCAAAGAGCAGATGCAGTAGCAGCAAAAGCTACAGCTGGTGGAGCAAGAACTCTTGCTGGCAATATGTGGAATGATCTTGCAGTCTTTAAGTCTGATATCAAGCTAAACCCAGACCTCTACTTATGTGTAGGTGCGAAAATCGTAGACTTTGAAGGCCTAACAAGCCTAGACCAGCTAAATATGCTCCTTGATTCAGAACTATCACTAAGAGAAGGAAACGAAGATATAATCTTAGTCGGAGCCAAAAACGATCTTTAATGGAAGATAAAAAATTAAAAAGTTTGTTAAAGTTAGATGATTATTTCTATTATTTCTATCTTTTAAAAGCTGATGTTTTTAAGGACAGGATAGAAAATTCGGATGAAATAATAAGGCAAAGTATGCATTGTGCTAGTCTTTGTGCCAAAGAGTTGAAAGAGCAAAAGATTGGCCTTTCTGACCTTAAAAATAAATACGGCCTAGTATTTGAAGAAGGCATTAGCCAAAATATCTTCAATCTATATGACCTAGCTCTGTTTGAAAGTCCAAATAAGATAATATTTCATAAGGATAATATAAAAATCCTTGAAGATGAAATGGCAAAGGAAGATAAGCAAATTTTTTCCAAAGTAAGTCCTAAGGAGATTATAACTTGCCATGAAATATATCACAAGCTTGAAGAAGATAGGCTTATCACAGATAATATCTATGTAAGTTACAAGCTTTTTGGGTTTATTAAAAAGAAAGTAAAACTAAAGTCCCCTAGTGAAATAGGGGCTATGGTTTTTGCTAAAGAATTTCTAGATTTGGACTTTAATCCTGCACTTTTAGATTATTTTTTAGCCAGAGCTTATAATGGAGAAGAAATCATATTTAATAAACTTATAGGAGAAAAAGATGAAAGTATCTTATGAAATGTTAAAGGAAACCATAAAAGCTGCCCTAATAAATAATAAGGTAGATGAAAAAAGAGCGGAAATCATGGCCGAAGTTCACGCCGATTCAACCCTAAAGGGAGTTAATTCACATGGACTTAATAGGATTCCTAGACTTGTTAAATTTATAAATGATGGTCTTATTAATCTTGATGGTGAGATTGAGCTTAAAAAAGCCAAGGGAGCCTGTGAAGTCTATGATGGAAATTTTGGTTTTGGTGTTATTAATGCCATGGCCTGCGTAGAAAGGGTGACAGACCTTGCCCAAAATCATGGAATAGGTATGGTTAGCCTTAGAAACACCACCCATTGGATGCGTGGCGGAGCCTATGGGGAAATGATAGCTGATAAGGGTCTAATTGGAATGTGCTGGACTAATACAGAATCAGTCTTGCCTCTTTGGGGTTCTGATGAGCTAAGCTTAGGCAATAACCCGGTAGGAATTGCCATTCCATCTGACACAGGCAATATTTGCCTGGACATGGCTGTGTCATTGTATTCTTACGGTAAGCTTGAAACTACAAGGCTAAAGGGAGAGAAATTACCTTATCCAGGTGGCTATGATTCTAATGGGAATATAACAGATGACCCAGCAAAGATAGAAGAAACAGGAAGGCTTTTGCCAATAGGATATTGGAAGGGATCAGGACTTGGAATTGCCCTAGATACCATGGCAGCCCTTTTGTCAAATGGTAAGTCAACCTACCATATGGACGATGATGATGCCTTTAACTGTACAGGCTGCTCACAAATATTTATAGCTATGGATCCAGAAATATTTTCAACCAAGGAAGAAAATGAAGCGACCATAAGGAAGATAAAAGAAAGAATTGCATATGCCCATCCAATAGAAGAGGGCAAAATCCCAAGATATCCTGGTCAGGGTCTAATTTTAAGAAAGAATAAAAACCTAGAATCAGGAATTGAAGTAGATGATAATATCTTTAAGGAAGTAGAAAACTTAGGAAGATAGGTAGGAAGGTCTGGTATAATAATTGTGCCAGACCAATTATTTTGACAAATCTATATTTAAATGTTATTATAATATATACATGGGGAGTTAGCTCAGCTGGAAGAGCGCCACGTTGACATCGTGGAGGTCGCTGGTTCAAGCCCAGTACTTCCCACCATAAGAGATATTGACCACCTTGGCTTGGCCAAGGGTATTTTTTTATTTACTATCTCTTAAATAAAAATTAAGGAGTAGCTTATGATGGATTTTATGAAAAAAATTCCTGGCGGTTTGTTGCTTGTTCCAATGCTAATTTCAGCTATTATTTATACTCTGGCACCCAATCTATTTATGATAGGAGGTATGACCCAGGCCTTGCTTACAAAAGATGGACTTACTTATATTATTGCCTTCACCTGCTTTTGCTCAGGAGCTGTAATTGATTTAAAAACACTTGGTCAAGTTTTTAAAAGAACAGGCCTTCTAGCCCTAGTTAAAACAGCTATAGTTGTTGGATTTGGATTTTTATATTTTAAATTTTTTGGATTAGATGGAATCTTGGGTCTATCTACCCTTGCTATAATTGTAGGCCTTGCCTCAACCAATCCTTCCCTATATTTGGCACTCGAGGGAGAATATGGATCAGCCATTGATCAGGCTGGCTTTGGCATCCTTGCAATAATGTGTACACCAGCTTATCCGCTATTGCTCTTTGGCTTAATTCAATCCTCACCTATTAACTGGATGAATATAATTTCAACACTCATCCCTCTAGTTTTGGGACTTATTTTGGGTAATATTGATAAGAAGTTTGGAGAATTTATGAAACCTGGCTTGGCCTTAAGCCTTCCACTTATGGGATGGTCATTTGGTTATGGAATTAATATTATAGAAGCAGCCAAGTCTGGTTTTACAGGTATTTTGCTTGCTATGGTTTTTTATATAGTTTTATTACCTATATCCTTTATTTTCGAGCGAAAAGTTCTAAAATTAAGCGGCAAAAACTCTATAGCTATGAACTCAATTGCTGGTATGAGTGTATCTATACCATCTATAATTGCAGCAACTAATCCAAGCCTTGAAATATATAAAGCAAATTCCACTGCAGCAATTGCTTTTGGTGTTGTTATTACATCTATTGTTACACCAATTTTAGTTAAAAAAGTATATGAAATGAACAATAAAAAATAGGCCTAGTGCAAAATATGAATGAAAAACGCCGTCATTAAATGATGGCTTTTTTCATACTGCACTAGGCCTTTTATTATGGTCTTACTTTATTTTCATTTAAGATTTTTCTAATAACTAGGTCAGCGTAGGCCTGGCTACCTTCTACATTTGGGTGGGTCCTATCAACAGCGAGTAATTCTGGCCTATCTTTTACATAAGACCTCCAGTCGATTAGGTGGGCCTTTGGATTGTCATTAACAAAAGCTTCCAAGTCGCTATTTACCTTGTCCATATAGGATTGTAGGTGGCTGGTGTTTACAAAATACACATCCCTGCCATCAGCTATATCCATTATAGCCTGCATATCATTGTGGTTGGCAGAACCATTGGATCCTAGAGAAATAAGGACAATATCGCCAAGACCGACATTATTCTTTATGGCCTGCAAGATGCCAGGTCCTTCAGGCATGTCACGTCCAACCTTGCCATCTAGGTAGAGGTTAGGCATGTAGTTTCTTAGGTACTTATCAATATTGATCAAAACCGAATCGCCCACAGCACTCACACTGACATCCTTCACATAGGCTAGCTCATTTTCAGTAAAATCAAAATCATCATAGGCCTTTTCCTTGAAATCTTCGCTAGAATCAGCCTTCTTGCTTTCTTTTTTATCTTTGCTTACTTCCTTATCTTTTTCATCTTCTTTAGGAAGAGCTTTAGGGTCTTTTTCGGTATTTTTCTTCTTTTGAAGCTCGTTATGCTTTTTAATCTCCTCCTGACTTTGCTCAAATCTAGCCTTAAGCTCAGCCATTTCTTGTTCTTTCTTATTGCCTATAGCAAGTGAAATTATATTAAAGATAATAAGGCTTACAAAAGGGATGATAACTAGGTATTTGTTAAGCTTTTTCCTAGAAAATATTGCATGAGATATTTCTCCTAAGAAAATTATCCAGGCAATTTGTAGGCCGTAATAAATAATCTTATTATCAAAAATATTTATAAGGAAGTAGGAGAAGAAAACCTGGATTATATATTGCAAAATATAATAATGTAGGCTCCTAGATCCTATAAAGACCAAAATAGATCCGCCCCAACCAAGCTTTCTTTCTCTCTTATCTAGGCTATTTTCTAGCTTAAAGATAAAAAATATCAAAAGGTTAAAAGCTAGGGTATAGATTAGGAAAAATGTCTTGTAGATATTTATATTCTCACCATTTATAAAAAACATCGGTACAAATAACAAAATCCCAAGCACGCCAACAATTATTTTTAGGCTTAGCTTTGAAATCTCCATATATCTTCCATAATTTTTATAAAGTAGATAGAAAATCATCCCCAAGAAAAACGCATAGATCCTGGTATCAGTTCCATAATAAATTCTAATAATCGGTACATCCTTATTAGCCAAATAATAAGAAAGCCCAATAGATCCGATGGTAAGTAGACTAAGCAAGATAAGCTTAATCGTATCAGAATTTATCTTTCTGCCAATAAATTTTAGTAGGTAAAATATAAAGATAAATTGGACATAAATCGATATGTACCATAGATGGATAAAAAGGTTAAAATTACCATTTCTATCAAAATATGAAGCCCCTGCTATAATTTGTCTGATATTTTCAAAGCAAAAGGCTGTAGCAAGGCTCGATTTTGCAGAATCATCAAAGATTTCCCTGGCAAAAATCAAACTAATAAGCAAACTTATAGCCATTACAAAAATGATTGGCGGTAAAATCTTTTTTATCCTTTTTTTAATACTTGCCAAGATATCCTCAAGGCTTAGGAACCTATCATTAGTCATCTCCATCAGAAAACCCGACATGGACAAAAATCCAATCACAGCCAGAAATCCTCCAGGGAAGGCGTGGCCAAACAAGTGATAGGTTGACACTGCAATAAGAGCAAAAGCCCTTAAGATACTTAAATAATAATATTTTCTTCTTTGTTTAGTTAATTCTTTCACATTCATTCTCCATAGTAAGACTATTATACCCTTATAAATTTATTAAATTGTGAATTCTGTATTAAATTTATATAAAGATAAATTTTTAAAATTCTCACCTTCTTGCATTATTTTAATTATAATGTATATTATTAGTAATTGAATATTGCGATGAAAAGAAGTAGTAGGTATGGAGTGCACCTAGAGAGGAGATGGTTGGTGGAAATCTCTTGCATGAATTATTGAATCCGTCTTTGAGCGAATATAAATTAAGGCAAGCTATGCTTGTGTAATTTGGGTGGCACCACGAGACCTTCGTCCCAATTTGGGGGAGGCTTTTTTTATGCTTTATTTTAAGGAGTAGAAATGATAGATATTAAATTATTAAGAGAAAATCCAGAACTAGTAAAAGAAAACATCAAGAAAAAATTCCAAGATGAAAAATTAGTCCTAGTAGATGAAGTCCTAGACTTAGATGAAAAACTACGTTCCTATAAGACTGAAGGTGATAGACTAAGAAGCGAAAGAAACAAAACATCTAAGGAAATAGGTGTTCTTATGGGCCAAGGCAAAAAGGAAGAAGCCGAAAGAACCAAGGCCCATGTAGTAGAAATAAATGAAGAACTAGTACATATTGAGGAAGAAACAGCTAAACTCAATGAAGAAGTCAAAAAAAGAATGCAAATCATCCCACAAATAATCGACGAAACAGTGCCACTAGGCAAGGATGATACAGAAAATGTCGAAATCGAAAAATTTGGAGACCCAGTAGTTCCTGACTTTGAAGTCCCATACCACATCGACATCATGGAATCCTTTGAAGGAATAGACCTAGATGCATCCAGAAATACATCAGGAGCAGGCTTCTATTACCTAAGAGGAGACATAGCTAGACTTCACTCAGCAATCCTATCTTATGCAAGAGACTTCATGATCGATAGGGGCTACACCTACTATGTACCTCCATTTATGATAAGATCTGATGTAGTAACAGGGGTAATGAGCTTTTCTGAAATGGAAGATATGATGTATAAGATAGAAGGCGAAGACCTCTACCTAATCGGAACAAGCGAACACTCAATGATAGGTAAATTTATAAACACAATCACCGAAGAAGAAAAAATGCCACTAAAAATGACCTCATACTCTCCATGCTTTAGAAAAGAAGTAGGAGCACACGGTATCGAAGAACGTGGCGTATATCGTATCCACCAATTCGAAAAACAAGAAATGGTAATAATCTGTAAGCCAGAAGACTCAAAAACCTTCTATAACGAACTATGGAAAAACACAGTAGACTTCTTTAGAAGCCTTGAAATCCCAGTAAGAACACTCGAATGCTGCTCAGGCGACCTAGCAGACCTAAAAGTAAAATCATGCGACGTAGAAGCATGGAGCCCACGCCAAGAAAAATACTTTGAAGTAGGATCATGCTCAAACTTAGGCGATGCCCAAGCAAGAAGACTAGGCATCAGACTAAGAGGAGAAGATGGCAACTACTTTGCCCACACTCTAAACAACACAGTAGTAGCCCCACCTAGAATGCTAATAGCCTTCCTAGAAAACCTCTTGCAAGCAGATGGAAGCGTAAAAATCCCAGCTCCACTACAAATGTACATGGGCGGCAAAGACAAAATCGAACCAACAGTTAAATAAACTTTTGCAATATAAAAGCACCCTTCGCCTGGGTGCTTTTAACTTTAGAAAAATATGAGCAAAATATATCAAAAAAATCTTAAACTTGATAAGAAAAAAACCTCTTCAACTCTGTAAAAATCAAAGACCATAGCTTGCCAAAAAGCTATAAAAAGGTAAGATAAAATCAAGAATGTGTGCATAATATGTATTTAAAAAGAAAGGTAAAAAAGTATTATGAAAAAATATCAAAAGGCCAAAATCCTCCTAGAAAACAAGGCCCGAAACGTAAATAAAAAACCAATATACGCCACCAGGAAACTATCCATAGGCCTAGTATCTTGTATGCTAGGACTAGTAATGGCGATGCCTGTGGTTCATGCAGAAGATTTTGACATTAGCCAAATAGATTCAAACTTATCAGCTATTGAAGATGAGGCTAGCGAAGAGGTCTTAGATAGCAGTGAGACCTCTGATAAACCAATGCCATTAGTTGATGATGAGATCAAAAAACCAGATCCAGCAGTTGATGAAGATAGCAAGAAAACAAATCTTGATGGTATAGAAACTGAGGATGCTAGTGATTTAGAACTAGGAGCTGAAAATGTACCAGAAGCAGTTAGACAGAGCACTGTACCTGCACCTACAATTAATAAGGTGTTTTATGATGCCACTACCATAACCGGTGGCAATGTACAACGAAAAAGAGTAACTGGTGTAGGGACTGTAAGGTCGACTGTATATGTGACCCTAAAAGATAATAAAGGTAACGAAAAAGCCACTGTTTCCGTTACACCTAAAAGCGGAACTACCTGGACGGTAAATCTACCTGCCGGCGTTACTGTAGCAGCAGGCGATACCGTCACTGCCTATCAAACTTTGGATGGCGCTACATCTTCTGTGGTGACCGCAAATGCTGAGCCATCAATTGCAAATCAGACAACGCTTACAATGCCGACAGGTAAAATTTGTATAGAACAAACTTCATCTAACATCGTAAATGATGACGAACAAGCAGAAGCTATTGAAATGCTGAAGAAAGCCAATCCGGATATTGCGAATGACTTTGATCTTAAAAAAACTAAATTTTCTATTGATGGTACTAACCATGCTTATTATGAAGTAACCTATACAGACGGATCAACATCAGGAAAAATCGAAGCTACAGGTTTGAAAATTAAACAAGTTACAGAATACTCAAAAGGAGCGATTCTTAATGGTATTACTGTAGTAGATAATGTTATTACAGGACAATTGGCAGGAGAAGGACCTTTTGAGAATATTAAGGTACAACTTGTAATTGGTGTTGCTAAAGCTGATCAGGGATCTTACTGTGAAGGTGGTAAATGTACTATTGATAAAGATTCATCCAAGCCAGTAGAAGCAGAAGTTGACAGCACAACAGGGAAATTTACTTATACTCTTAAACCTAATGAAGAATTAACATTTGGTAAAGTAGTCGGGGTTATAGTTAAAGAAAAAAATAAATTTAAATCATGTAGAAAAACGACAGTAACCTATGTAACGCCAAAAAAAACAGGAGTTAAAGACCCTAAGAAATTAACGGATAAAGATAAGGAAAATATAGACGCAGCTATAAGAGCAGAAAACTCAGTAGGTGTAGTATCAAAACTACCAAACGGAACTGGGGATTGGGATGGAGTGCCGGCAGTTATACAATTTGATGACAGCGGCAATGTTAAGATATTTAGTGGTAATGATGTAGCAGGTACTTGGGACCCAAACAATGATTATAAATTTGTTCCAGAAACAAATGAAGATGGTTCATACAAAATAAAAAATGGAGCTGAACCAAAAATAACATTTCCGGCTAAAGACCTGGTGAAAAATATCGCACCTAAATCTCCTGTGATTGAGGTAGATACCAATACCGGCAAAGTTACCATTACACCACCGGCTTATAAAGATCCCGGTGATGATACCGACTTGTTGTCCTACACGATTACCTATACTGACGATTCTGGAGCGGAGAAAACAGTCACTGCAACGCGAGATTTGCAAACCAATACATGGAGCGGACCGGGTGTTAATGAAGAATCCGGTGTGATCACTCTGAGTGTGGAAAAGATCGAACTCGCTGGAACCATCAAGGCAATCGCAAAGGACAATGGTGGCCTTGAGGGTGACACCGATAAACTCGATTCAGATCCGGCAACCAAGAAGCTCGAAACTGCCACTGTTAGCTATAACGGTAACGGTGGCACCGAAGAAATGGATGGCAAGAAGCTCAACAAGGGATCAAAATACAAAATTCTGGATAATAAATTCAAAGCCCCTGAGAACCAAGAGTTCGATTACTGGGAAATTGACGGCAAAAAGGTAGCTGCGGGTACCGAGATTACGATCACTAAAGACACAGTAGTAAAAGCTATCTGGAAAAAGACCCAAGTCAAAGTAAGCTATAACGCAAATGGTGGTAGTGGTGAAATGACAGGCTCAACCCAAGACAAAGGTTCAGAGTATACAGTATTACCAAATGCTTTCAAAGCTCCAGACGACACCCAAGAATTTAAAGCATGGGAAGTAAACGGAAAAGAAGTAGCCGCTGGAACAAAAATCAAATTAGATAAAGATACAGAAATAAAAGCCCTTTGGAAAAAGACCCAAGTCAAAGTAACCTATAACGCAAACGGTGGTAAGGGTCAAATGACTGAAAAAGATCAAGATAAAGGCTCAGAATATGCAATATTATCAAACAAATTTGAAGCACCAGATGACACCCAAGAATTTAAAGCATGGGAAGTAAACGGAAAAGAAGTAGCCGCTGGAACAAAAATCAAATTAGATAAAGATACAGAAATAAAAGCCCTTTGGAAAAAGACCCAAGTCAAAGTA